>JAYEFQ010000042.1:0-20243 GCA_034658655.1 Bacteroidota bacterium | reverse complement strand
TTACTTCATAAAAATTAATTTATACCGTTAATAACGAAATTATGCCTAACGGTTGAGCTATGCGTAGTGCGAGTTTTCGAAGCATTTTATCGCTTTTATAAACATTGAAATCCCGTTTTTCGCCAAGATAATTTTTAATTAAATCGACCGACTCTTTTATGTCGAAAAGTTGTTTATTAATCTTATTATCCATAAATAAGAGTTTTTGTTTGATTAACAGAATCAATAAAAAAAGGATTTGAAAGAGATTTATCAGTTACTAAATCAACAGGTCTATGAAATATTTTTTCAAACTTATCTGCCACTAAAAAAATTATCCTGAGCATTATATTTTTTCAAAAATATCAATTTAACTTATCATTTGCAACTATAGCTCTTTCCAATTGGCTATAACTCGTTTATAACTAACAAAAAAGATTTATTATATTCAATATTTAGAAGTATAACCCAATCTATTGTTTGCTTTTATTTTTCAAACTTAGGCATTGTATCCTTTCAGCAACTGGAGGATGTGAGTAAGACAACTTTACCATTAGTGGATGCGGTGTTAAATTCGACAGATTTTTAGCGGACAATTTTTTCAGAGCAGAAATCAGCCCCTCTCCTTTTCCATATTCAGCAGCAAATGCATCGGCTTCCCGCTCATTTTTCCTAGAAAATGCAGACATCAATATGCCAATAATTTCAGATAATGGAGAATACAGAACAGCAAATCCAATGGCCCCAATATGAAAGCTCGCTTTGTCCACGCCAAGTGCCTGAGCAAATATGTCCTGCTCAAGAAACAATCCAAAAACAAACAGCATAAAACCTGTATTTACAATAGAAATCAATAAGGATTTACGGATATGATGCTTTTTAAAGTGTCCGATTTCATGGGCTAAGACTGAAACAATTTCATCCTCTTCAAAATCATTAATTAAGGTATCATATAAGATAATTCGTTTCTTTTTTCCCAAACCGGTAAAATATGCATTAGCACGGGTTGACCGCTTTGAACCATCAATAACAAAGACATTATCCAACCTAAACCCTGCTTTTTGAGCAAAATTTGAAATTTTAGTTTTTAAACTACCATCTTCCAAGGGGGTTTGCTTATTAAACAGGGGAACAATTATACTGGAATAAAACTCCGCCATAAAAATCGAGAACCCTGTAATAATAATCCATGCCAGAAGCCAAAACCACTCAGCTGTAGCCTGATAAATTAACACAATAAGTGCTAAAAGCCCTCCACCAATAATAGCACTCATACCAATTGATTTGATGGTGTCAAAAATGAACGTTTTTACGGTCATTTTATTAAATCCAAATTTTTCCTCAATCACGAAAGTATCATAAATTGAGAATGGTAGCGATATAATAAAAGTAGCGATTCCGATTACGGCAAAAAAAGATATTGCCAAGGTAATTTCAGAATCAAAATACTGTCTTAATATTCCATCTATCCATGCAAAACCTTCGAAAACAAACATGGCAATTGTAAGTAAAAACATTATGACAGATGACAAAAGCCCTGTTTTGAAATTTGCACGGCTGTAATCCTGAAACTTCTGATATGCCTCCTTATCATACACATCGTTCACTGATTCATGGACAGGTTTCTTGCGCCAGCGATAATTCAAAATGGATATCCACTTGCCAAACAAGAAATCGGCAAAAAGGATGATTAATATAATTGCAAAAATAAGTTCTGGGCTTATCATAATTCGTATCTTTTTGACAAAGATAGAAAAGAAAAAAGCCGTCTGCAATGCAAACGGCTTTTCTATATGAGTATTTTTTAAAATTATTCTTGATTTGCAAGTCTGGTATAATATCTATATCTCAATTTTGCATCTTCTTCAACAATTTTAAACAAGCGCTCTGCTTCTTCAGGGAATGTTTTCACAAGAGAAGAATAACGCACCTCACCGTTAATAAAATCTTGGAATTTAGACCAATCTGGTTCTTTACTATCAAGTTGGAATGGATTTTTACCTTCTTTTTCCAACAATGGATTGTAACGATAATTATGCCAATATCCTGATTTAACTGCGAGATCTTCTTCGAGCTGAACTTTCCCCATACCGAGTTTCAATCCGTGGCTAATACAAGGAGCATATGCAATAATTACGGATGGTCCCGGATATGCTTCAGCTTCTTTAATTGTTTTGAAATACTGATTTTGACTAGCACCCATTGAAACTTGAGCAACATAAACGCTACCATAAGTCATGGCCATTGCGCCGAGGTCTTTTTTACGATTTTTCATTCCACTGGCAGCAAATTTAGCAACTGCACCAACCGGAGTTGATTTCGATGCCTGTCCACCTGTATTGGAATAGACCTCGGTATCAAGCACAAGAATATTGACATCTTTACCACTTGCAATCACGTGGTCAAGTCCGCCATAACCAATATCATAAGCCCAACCGTCACCTCCAATAATCCATACAGATTTTTTTATGAGATATTGTTTGTGCTTCACAATCTGCTTAGCTGCTTCATCTTTCATGCCCTCTAATTTATCGAGCAATTCAGCACTTGCTACTTCAGATGCATCAGCATCTTTCATAGAAACAATCCATTTTTCTCCGAGGGCTTTTGTATCAGCATCCCAGTTGGCTTCTTCAATCCAAATTTTAATTTTCTCTTGGATTTTCTCAATACCAGTTGCTATACCGAAACCATACTCAGCATTGTCTTCGAACAATGAATTTGCCCATGCAACACCTTTTCCTGATTTATAATTTGTGGCATATGGGGTACTTGGAGCAGAACCACCGTAAATTGAAGAACACCCCGTCGCATTGGCAACAATCATACGCTCACCAAAGAGCTGAGTAATTGCTTTAATATATGGTGTTTCACCACAACCTGCACATGCACCGGAGAACTCAAACAATGGTTGAGCAAACTGTGAGTTTTTAACTGATTTTTCTTTCGGCAATACCGTATCTTTGTAACCCACTATTTCATCCATATATTTGAAACGATCCGCTTCTTCCTTTTGTGTTCCAATCGGTTTCATTTCAAGAGACTTAGTTTTTGAAGGACAAACATCCACACAACTCCCACAACCAGTACAATCCAGTGGGCTTACCTGCATGACAAATTTATATTCTTTAGTTTTTCCTATGCCTTGAATTGCACGGGTATCTTTTGGTGCATTTTCGAGTTCTTCTTCAGTAAGAAGGAATGGACGAATTGCAGCATGAGGACAAACATAAGCACATTGATTACACTGGATACAGTTATCTTCTATCCATTCAGGGACATTCACAGCGACACCGCGTTTTTCCCATTTCGTTGTTCCAGCAGGAAATGTTCCGTCTTCACGACCTTTAAAAGCTGAAACGGGCAAATCATCTCCCATTTGAGCATTCATAACATCGGCAACGGTTTTAACAAACTCAGGTGCATCTTCATCTGATATTGGATGGAATTTATCAGCATCAATTGTTTTCCATTCAGCTGGTATTTCAACTTTGGTCACATCACCACCACGGTCAACCGCTTTATTATTCATGTTAACAACATCTTCCCCTTTACGACCAAATGATTTCACAATCATTTTCTTCATTTCATCAACCGCTTTGTCGTAAGGAATCACTTCAGAAATCTTAAAAAATGAAGACTGCATAATTGTATTGGTACGATTTCCAAGTCCAATTTCTTCAGCAATTTCTGTTGCATTGATAATATAAAATTTGATATTTTTCTCAGCCAGAACTTTTTTCATATTGTCCGGCAAACGTTTTTTAGTTTCTTCTATATCCCAAATTGAATTCAAAAGGAAAGTTCCACCGTCTTTAATTCCACGCAACATATCGTAACGATCAAGATATACGGGCACGTGACATGCTACAAAATCAGGAGTTGTTATCAAATATGGGGAACGAATCGGCTGATCACCGAAACGAAGGTGAGACGCAGTAAATCCGCCAGATTTTTTAGAATCATATGCAAAATAAGCCTGACAGAATTTATCAGTTGTGTTACCAATAATTTTGATGCTATTTTTGTTTGCACCAACGGTACCATCAGAACCTAATCCAAAGAATTTAGCTTCGTAAGTTCCTTCAGGAGCAACAGAAACCTCAGGAGTTAATGGCAATGATTTAAAAGAAACATCATCAACAATACCCACGGTAAAGCCATTTTTCGGTTCATCCATTTTTAAATTATCATACACACCGATTAACATTGCAGGCGTTGTATTTTTTGAAGACAATCCATAGCGTCCACCAACGATTAATGGTTGATGTTCTCTACCATAATAAATATTTTTCACATCAAGATATAATGGTTCACCTTCGGCACCAATCTCTTTTGTGCGATCAAGTATAGCAATACGTTTGACTGTATCTGGCATTGCTTTTAAGAAATATTTGGCAGAGAAAGGGCGATAAAGATGAACAGCAATCATCCCAATTTTCTCTCCTTTTTCAACAAGATTATCAACAACTTCACGTAAAGTATCAGTTACAGAACCCATTGCAATCACAACATGTTCAGCATCTTTCGCACCGTAATATCCAAAAGGATGATACTCACGACCTGTCATTTCAGAAATTTCCTGCATATATGACTCTACGATATCAGGAATTTCATCATAAAAATTGTTAACCACCTCACGTGATTGGAAATATACGTCAGGATTTTGTGCAGTACCACGTGTTACAGCATTTTCAGGATTTAAAGAATTATCTCTGAATTTCTGTATTTTATCCATATCAAGCAGTTTTGCCAGATCTTCGTTTTCGAAATACTCAACTTTTTGTATTTCGTGTGAAGTACGGAAACCATCAAAGAAATGTAAGAATGGAATACGGGTTTTAATTGAAGCAAGATGTGCAATCGGAGCGAGATCCATAATCTCCTGAACACTACCTGTTGCAAGCATTCCAAAACCAGTCATACGGCAGCTCATAACATCACTGTGATCACCAAAAATTGAGAGTGCCTGTGCAGCAACACTACGCGCAGAGACATGAAAAACGCCCGGCAATAATTCACCGGAAATTTTATACATATTAGGAATCATCAGTAACAGTCCCTGAGATGCTGTAAAAGTTGATGTCAAAGCACCAGCCTGAAGCGAACCATGAACAGCGCCGGCAGCACCGGCTTCTGATTGCATTTCTTCAACCTGAACGGTTTGATTAAAAATATTTTTTCTTCCGTTTGCAGCCCACTGATCAACATATTCTGCCATATCAGATGAAGGGGTAATTGGATAAATACAAGCGACTTCGCTAAACATGTAAGCAACGTGTGCTGCTGCCATGTTTCCTTCGCAAGTCATAAATTTCTTTGTTTTACTCATGTCTATTCGGATATTAATTACACATTAAAAATTCGTTCATTAAAACATTCCCAAACATTGTTTTTGGAATTGCTAAATTAACAGAATTAAATGGATTTTCAAGCATAATTTCATGTGTTTTACAATACTTAATACTAACTTAAAACAGGTCTAAACAAGCAATTAGTTTAATCTTATATTTTTTGATTATTTTTACCGCCAAACAAAAGGTTTTTAACGGTATGCAGTTGAAAACTCATGAAAAAATAAGAGAATTTTAAAAGATTTTCTAAAAAATTGCACCGATTTTTGCATTTCATGCGTTTATAGAAAAAACATATTTTGAATAAATGAAATTATTGCACACATATTTTTTGATTATCATACTTTCAATATCATTATTTGCAAGCAACGTAATGGCACAGCAAGACAGTTTAGTGCTAAACAACCGACTAAGAGTTTCAACCGGATATATGCAAAGCAACTTTTTTAGATTTCGTGAACCTACACAGTCTGCAAATATAAAAGACGGAATTGCGCGAGAAATAGGATTTACCTACTCCTATCCAATGGATGACAAACTTGCATTAGGTTTTGGGTTAAGCTATTTAACGACAACAAATCAAGCATATAGAAATGTAACAAAAAGCAGCTTAAGAACCTCAGAATTCAGCTTAGATTTTGAACAAACTGCTGAATTGGTTTATCTACCAGTATTTTTACAGCATAATTTCACAAATTGGTTTGCCATTAAAATGGGAATGTCCATAGAAATTGCCGTTGCCAGCACTGATTATTACAATCAAAACGGCTTGGGCTTTTTCGGAAGTACTGTCTTTCATTATATGCCTAACAAGCGACTTGACATTGGATTAGAACCGATGGTGCATGTTACTGCCATGCTGCCAATTCCTCAAGAATTTTACCAACAACACATTATGCTATTTGGGGCAAATGTGTATATTGCAGTGCATTTTTAATTCGCTGCTTTTTTTGCTTTTCGGCCTTCCATCCAATGATAGATTGTCGGCAAAACAAATAATGTCAATAAGGTAGATGTTATTAACCCACCGATTACAACGGTTGCTAATGGAGACTGTACTTCTGACCCAGGTCCTGTATTAAATGCCATAGGAACAAATCCAAGCGAAGCTACCAAGGCAGTCATCAATACCGGACGTAATCTGTCAGATGCTCCAGTAATCACTAATGCTTTTAAGCTTTGATTGCTTTTGGATTTTCGGATTTCATTTAAATGAGACACTAAAACGATCCCGTTAAGGACAGCGACCCCAAACAATGCAATAAATCCGATACTGGCAGAAACAGACAAATACATATCACGGATAAACAGTAGAAATACACCACCACTCAGCGCTAATGGCAAGTTTAGAAAAACCAAAAATGCATAACTCAACTTATTGAAATTGAGATACAAAAGCCCAATAATTAAAAATAAAACGAGCGGAACAATAACTAACAGATGATGCATTGCTCTTTGTTGGTTTTCAAATGCGCCACCATAATTAAAAAAATATCCGGCTGGCACTTTGACATCATCATTAATCACTTGTTTTAATTCTGCCACATAAGTTCCCATATCAATATCCTCAATATTGATTCCGACAATCAGGCGCCTCCATCCGTTTTCACGCTGTATTTCACGTGGGCCTTCCTGTGCGGATATTTTTGAAACAGCAGACAATGAAACAAAGCCTTTTCCATTTGGTAATTGCACGGGAATATCCCGAATCGCAGCAAAATTTGAACGTAAATCTTCTGGATATCTAACCTGAATATCAAAACGGCGTTGTCCTTCAAATATTGAACTGACTGTTTTCCCACCAATTCCGGCTTCAATAACATGCTGCACATCTTGAACATTTAGTCCATATCGAGCAAGGGCTTCACGATCGGCTTCAATTGTAAAATAAGGTTGCCCTACGGGTTGATCAACGAAATAGTTTTCAGTTCCTTTCAGGTTAGGTAGTTTTGCTGCAATTCGTTTGCTGATAGCAGACAAACTATCTAAATCTTCACCATATATCACAACTGCAAGGTCAGATTTCACACCACTTGTCAACTCATCGACACGCATAGCAATAGGTTGGGTAAAATTGTAAGACAATCCGGGTTCATTTTCCAAAAATGGCTGAATTTCCCGCTCAATATCTTCTTTTTCTATCCCATCGCGCCATGTTTTTTCGGGATTTAATAAAACCCAGACATCCGTTTGGTGAACACCCATCCAGTCATTCGCCAAATCAGAACGACCAGTTTTAGGAACAACTGTTTTAATTTCTGGAATGTTTTCCATTAAACGCCCAGCTAGCTCATTTGCTTTCTCAACACTTTCCTCAAGCGTAACACTTGGCATACGAACTTCTTCCACGAGAATTGAACCTTCATCAAGCTCCGGTAAAAATTCGGTTCCCATTCGTGTCATTAAAAACACACTGAGAACAAATACCGCTCCGGCAATTCCGACTATCCTCCATTTATGCTCTAATGTTACATTCAACGCTTTCTCATAAGCAGGTCGCAAAGAACGAATTAACCAGTTTTCACGTTTTGGTTTTTTTTGTTTTTTACGACTGATACGAATGCTCATCATTGCAGGTATAAACACTAAGGCCAGCAAAAGCGAGCCAAATACAGCAAGTCCAACAGTAATTGCCATAGGGCGATATAAAACCCCTTCCATCCCGCTAAAAGTCATTACCGGAATATACACCACAAGAATAATCAGCACACCAAAAAATATAGGGCGCGCAACTTCTTTTGCAGCATCAATAATGAGTTCATTTCCTCCTTTGCCGTCAGATTTTTGCCGTCGATGAATGATGTTTTCTATCATCACAACAGAACCATCCACTATCATACCAAAATCAATAGCCCCTAAGCTCATCAAATTTGCAGCTAATCCGAGCTCTTTCATACCGATAAAAGCAAACAACATGGAAAGCGGAATAACCAATGCAACAATAATAGCCCCACGGAAATCGCCCAATAACAAAAGCAAGATAAGAATAACAAGCAAGCCACCTTCAATCAAGTTTTTTGATAAAGTATTTGTCGTACGAGAGATAAGATTACTTTGATCATAAAACTTTTCAATTTTTACACCCTTAGGCAAGGACTGGTTAACATCATCAATTTTAGTTTCAATTTCCTGAATCACTTTCCGTCCGTTTTCTCCGCGCAACATCATAACAATTCCTGTCACAACTTCTCCATTTCCATCACGAGTAACGGCACCTTGTCGAATTTGTTTCCCTTGGCTTACATTCGCAATATTTCGAACATATACCGGATTTCCCTCAATATTTTTAACGATAATTTGCTCAATATCCTGAACAGATTCAATCATCCCAATTCCTCGAATAATATATTGTTCGCGATTAAATGTGAGATAATTTCCCCCAGAAACGGCATTATTATTTGATATTGCATCAAACACTTCGTCCAAACCGATATTATACTGTCTAAGTTTCCCGGGCAAGACTTCCACCTCAACTTGTTTAACAAATCCACCAAAAGAATTAATTTCAGTCACACCTTTAATGGTTTTTAATTGTGGTGCAATCAGCCAATCCTGAATACCCCGAAGCTCTGTAAGGCTATGGAAAGCGCCAACAACTTGATATTGATAAATTTCGCCAAGAGCAGTAGAAACAGGCCCCAGCTGTGGTACAGAAACTCCTTCAGGCAATTCATCTACAATAGATTGTAATCGCTGAGACACAAGTTGTCTAACAAAATAAATATCCGATTTTTCATCAAACTCAATAGTAACAGCCGACAATCCAAATTGAGAAATGGAACGCACTTCCTTCACATCGGGCAAGCCATTCATTGCATTTTCAATGGGATAACTAACCAATTTTTCAACGTCAAAAGGCGAATATCGACCAGCCTTTGTAATAACAAGCACTTGTACCGGCGTTACATCAGGGAGTGAATTGATTGGGATATTTCTCAAGGCGAAAAACCCTGTTACCGCCATTAAAAAAACCAATGCAAGCGCAATGTATTTCTGTTTTACGGAAAATTCTATAATTTTTTTAAGCATAACTATTCGGCAAATTCATTTAAACGAACCAAAGATTTCAAGGTGAAAATTTCATTTGTTGCCACGTTTTCGCCGGCAATCAATCCCTTTTCAATGAAACTAAAATTTTCATCCGAACTCAATATTTCAACAGTACGTACCTCCACCCGATTTTCAGGGACAGCTACATACACAACAGCGTCTTCACCCAACCAACTAATTGCAGATGCAGGAACTGCAAATACATGCTCAGGCACTTCAGACTTCAGTGTAACGCGTAAATTCTCCCCCGGCAAAGGCCATTTCCCATCGGTATGGATAAGAATATTTGCAATCATGGCTTTAGAATTTCCATCGAGTGCAGGATTAATTGACGCAATAACAGACTTTATTCCATTTTGATTATCACTTTGCCTAACAATGGAAACAGAATCTCCGACAGAAACATAGCGCAAATCTTCAGGTGACAAAAAGGCTTTTACGAGTAGATATTTCGGATTAATTACTGTCGCCAGATTATCATAAGCTTTTACTGGCATACCGAGTTCAACAAAGTGCTCATTAATTACCCCATCAATTCGGGAGCGAATTAAAAGATGTGGTTCAATTTGTTCGACCGTTTTCAATTTTTCAATTTCCTGATCAGATAAGCCTAATGTCAATAATCGAGCACGGACGGCAATAAAATTTGATTTTGCGAACCAATATTCTGCCCTTATTGATTCCATTTCAGACTGACTCGTAATGCCTTTTTCAGCAAGCTCTTCATTTCTATCTAATCGACCTTTTTGATATTGCAAATTAGAATTTCCTTGCAAAAAATCAGACAGCAATTGTCCGTATTCTAGGCTTTCTATTTCCATCAATACTTGTCCTTTTTTTACAGCTTGCCCCTCATTGACATACATTGAACTAATAATTCCATTAACGGGGGCAGCGACAAAACTGATATAATTTGGAGCAGATTGAGCTACCCCAGGAACAGCACGATGCTGTAATCTCCGCTCGGCTCCAACTTCATAAAAAACTATATCATCATAAGACAACCCCTTATCTGATAAATCCAAAAATGCATCGTCATTTTCAGTCGTTTTGGGTTCATCTGTTTTCTGCTTTTCATTTTGACATGCTGAAAACAAGCCAAAACCAAGCAATACAATTAATCCTAAATATCGTTTTTTCATAAGTTACTAATAAACTAGTTTTTGTTCTGTGAATTTCTCTAATTCAATAAGATAAGTATAATAATCGCGCAAAGCGGATAAATATATTTCCTGATTATTAAGGAACATGTTTTGTGCTTCAAGCAAATTAATCAAATCAATTTCTCCCATAAGGTAAGCCTCCTGGCTTAAATCCAGCAGCTTTTGTGTTTCATTTCCAAGCGTATTTTGATAAATAAGAACAACCTCTCTCGCTTTTTCGTAAGCGTGCCAAGCATGTTCAACCTGTCGTTTATATTTTAATAAAGTTTCCTTTGCATGCCATTCCTGTTGCATCATTTTGGACTCCGTAACTTTCACTTCAGGATTTATAGTTCGTGCACCCCAAAGTGGAATTTCCACTCCCAATTCAATGCCATTAAATTCGTATCCGGTAGAAAAATCTTGCCTCAAATAAGACACGCTTACCGATGGAAACCATGCAGCTTTTGCTGATTTAATAGCCTCATCGGCACGTTGAATTTTCAATTGTTCAATTCTAACTCCGGGAAAATCGGACAAACTATCTAAGACAACATGTTGATCAAGATAATTTTCATGCGTTTGCAGGCTATCCTCAAAGCCGATTGTATAAAGCTGTTGATCAGACTCCAAGCCAATCACCTCAAAAAGATTATAACGTGCTTTATGTAAATCAGACTCAGCCATACTTAATCGATTTTTTGCTTCATAAAGCTTTACTGAGGCACTGTATTTATTCATCAAATCGGCCGTTCCGCTTTCATGTTTTAAATCAACTGCTTCTTTTAATGATTCATAGATTCCAACTCGCTCTTGAGTCAATTCATGGAAATACAGTGCATATAAAACCTCAACATAATGCATTTTCACCATAGCAATTAAATGAATCTTATAATGCGTTATGGATTCTTGCAAAATTGCCATATCAAGATTTGCAATTTTTTTCAACCAGATATTTTGCAATGGTTTTTCAAAACTTTGTGATATACCAATTGCCTGTTCAAAATACAAATCAGTTTCACCCATGCCATTTTGATAATAAATCAGTTCTGGATTTGCTAATCCTGATTGTGATTTCCAAGCATTTTTCACTTGCTCGGTTTCGGCACTTAATCGATTAAGTGCCAGATTATTTTCCATAGAAAGTGTCAAAGCCTTATCTAAACTTAATATTTCCTTTTCATCATGATTATCAGATTGTGCAAATCCGAAATTCACAAATCCGAAAAACAAAAAGACAATCAGAACCTTTAAAAGATATTGTTGCATAATTATTACTTTGCTTTTAAAAATAACATTTTAACTAAACAAAAGTTCTACCAAATATTTTAAAAAAACATATAGCACATATTAATGTATTATTTACTATCTTTACATAGAAAAGTTGAATTTTAAATGCGTATAAAGGGAGACCAAACATATATTGGGGAAAACGGTCGTCTTACAATTAAGATGGCGCGTGCAGGCATTATTTCCGCATTATTGACATATGGTCTTTCTGGCATTATTGATCCGTTCATGATTCCAAGCGAGTTTAAAACCGTCTGGTTAATACGTTTTGGATTTGTTATACCCGCAATATTAATTGTGTTCGGCTTATCGTATTCAAAGCATTTTTCAAATTTTGCAAAACCGTTGCTTAAAACCTTATTATTTGCAGGACAACTAGGATTACTAGCAATGATTTGTATCGCGAAACCCAATGAAGGAGCCTTTCTGGGATATTACGCAGGGCTGATTCTCGTTATTCTATGGTCAGGATTTATTTTTCGTTTTAGTTTTGCAGAATCGACTTTTTATTTTGTTTCCATGCTTATTTTATATAATGCCATTGCATTATTCAAACAAAATATTTTATCATACGACACAAACTCAATTGAATACGGATGGTACATCGGCAATAATTTCTTTTTATCTGCAACCGGCATTCTATCACTTATTGGAACAAGTCATCTCGATAATTATTTTAATGAATTAAGAAATAAAAATAAGCAGTTATTATCCGATCAAGAAGCTCTTGAATCCGCAAAAAACAAAGCGCAGGAAAGTGATAAGCTAAAAACAGCTTTTTTAACAAACATGAGTCATGAAATTCGAACACCAATGAATGGAATTATCGGATTTTCAGAATTATTTAAAGATAACGACTCAACAGATGAAAACAAAGCGCATTATGCGGAAATCGTTATAAACAGCGGAAAGCAACTCTTACGAATTGTAAACGACATTTTGGACTTATCAAAAATTGAAACAAATCAAGTCAGCATACAAAAACGCACAAAAGATTTACGTATCGGATTCAAACACGCCTATGAAGTATTTAATAGAATATGTAAGGATAAAGGACTTGAACTAATTGTTGATTTCCCTGAGCATGAAGCATGCTATTTAAATACTGATCACATCAGATTATTTCAAGTGATAAACAACCTGCTTGAAAATGCAATAAAATTCACCAGCAAAGGACAAATAAGGTTCGGATATAAACCAAATGACAAGGAGCTTTTAATTTTTGTTGAAGACTCAGGGATTGGCATATCAGAAGATTATAAAGAATTAATATTCGAACGATTTCGCCAAATTGAAACCAGCCAGACCAAAAAATATAGTGGCACAGGACTTGGCTTATCAATTTCCAAACAGTTAATTCTACTTTTAAACGGAAAACTATGGTTAGAGTCTAAAGAAAATAAGGGAAGTACATTTTACATTTCCATGCAACCATGCGACAATATTTATGATGACTCCCAAATCAACAAAAGAAAAACAAGAACCTTAACGCTTAAAAGTGAAAAACACATTCTTATTGCAGAAGATGAAGACAGTAATTTTCTGCTATTGAAAATTTACTTAAAGGATACTTGTACAAAAATTGGGCATGCAAAAGATGGGAAACAAGCCATTGATTATGTAAAAAAACATAATGACATCGATTTAATTCTCATGGACATTAAGATGCCCAATATTAATGGTGTAGAAGCAATGCAGGAAATTCGCAAAATAAATGAAAACATCCCAATTATTGCCCAAACTGCATTTGTCATGGCAGATGATAAACGCAAATTAATGCAATTGGGATTTGATAATTATATCCCTAAACCAATTGAATCAAAAGTATTATTTGATTTACTTAATGACTATCTCGCTTAACTAAGTGGTTGTTAAGAATTTCAAACGAATCCTTATCATTTAGCACAGGGAATTTTTCACGAAAAGCTGCAAGTTCTAATTTATCAATTAGCACATCACAATAGCATTCCTGATAATCAACACAATTTACAATTTTATTGCCTTTCGCATCTATCACAACACTATCGCCTGAATAGTTTAAGCCCATGCCGTCTTTACCAACCCGATTTACCCCCGCAACAAAACATTGATTTTCTATAGCACGTGCTTTTAACAATGTTTTCCATACTTCGCGGCGTGAATCTGGCCAATTTGCAACGTAGAGAAGCAAGTCGTAATCGTGGATATTTCGGCTCCAAACAGGAAAACGCAAATCGTAACAAATCAATGGCATAATTTTCCAACCTTTATACTCTACAAGTAATTGCTTATCTCCGGCAGAATAATAATGATGCTCCTCCCCCATGGTGAAAAGATGTCGCTTATCGTAATATTCAGGTTTAACATTTGGTTTTAGAAACACTAATCGGTTAAAATACTTTTTTTGATCATGTACAACCAATGAACAAACGATTGCAGTATCAGACTTATCGGCAATTTGCTGCAATGTATTAACCGATTCCCCTGGCCAAGATTGGGCAACATTTTGCACAGCCATGGTAAATCCAGTGGTAAACATTTCAGGACATATCAACAAATCAACGTTCAACAAACTATCTGCCATGACATTAAGCTTCTGCAAGTTCGAATTTGCAGCCTGCCACACTAAGTCTGGTTGAAATAATCGTATATTTAATTTATTGCTCATAATACGGATTAAAATTTTCAGGATGTTTCGCAGTTACACCAACAAAATCATTTTTTACGGTATTGATAAATCTCGAATCATCAGGAATACTCATATACATATTTGCTAAGCCCATTGTTTTCGTCTTATAATCCATTTTCCCGAGCACTAAAGGCACATTTGCCATTTTCGCAATACGTAAAGCTCCAGTTTTCCACTTCTTAACCGGCTTACGAGTTGCTTCAGGCGTAATTATTAGGGTAAACTCATCGGTTTCTTCAAAATATTTCAACATTTGCTCAACAAGCCCTACCGGATGTTTCCGATATACCGGCACACCGCCTAATGCCTTCAACAATGGTTTCAAATACCAAGTGAACATTTCTGATTTAATAAGTATTCGCGGTTTAATTCCTTGTGTCATGAAATACAATTTTCCCCACACAAAATCCCACATACTAGTGTGCGGCGCCATAATGCAAACTGATTTTTTCAGCTCAGGATATTGATCGGTAATCTGCCAGCCGGATAATTTAATTACAAATCGTACAAATTGTTTCTTCATAAGACAGTTAAATCAATTTTATGTGCATCTTCAAATCGCTGAATAATATGATCGGCATCCCGCAAGCGCACACCCAGTTCCATATTACAATCAACAGCAAAATCACGTGTAACCACCTCTAAACTTGCATCATTTATAAGCCTACTCACCTGATCCATCATCGGATAATCAAAACGAATTTTGAAGTATTTCATTTGATAATGTGTTTCAATTTCTGAAGCATTCAAAGCTTCATATGCGGCAGTTTTATATGCATTGATTAATCCAGGAACTCCGAGTTTGGTTCCGCCGAAATATCGGACAACAATAACAAGTACATTTGTCAATTCAAAAGAACGTATTTGCCCCAAAACAGGAGCTCCACTCGAATTTGCAGGCTCCCCATCATCGCTTGCCCGATACGCTTTTTTATCTGCACCTAAAATAAATGCATAAACATGATGTCTAGCATCGTGATGAGATTTTCGCAATTCCTCTTGATGAAATTTCACATCGTCTTCAGTTTTCACAGGAAATGCAAAGGCATAAAATTTGCTACCGCGATCTTTAAAATAACCGCTTGATTTCGATTTAATGCTTTTATATTTATCGCTATTATCACACATTATTTAGTGATATACAATACTAAAATTGCAACGATACAGATTATTAATCCAATCCAATTCAAGCGAGTTAAGCGCTCTTTAAAAAAGACAAAGCCAATCATCGCTGACAAGGTAATAATTCCAATATTATTAATTCCAAAAATCACAGAACTGTCAAATACTTTTGAATTTAAAGCACGAATCAAAAAGTAAATAGACCCGTAATTCACAATACCCAAACCTGCACCAAGCGCAAGTAAACGTGGTTTTTTAAACGCCTTAAATGTTTTTGGTCGTGTTAGCATAATGAGCAGTCCGACTAAAAATGAGACGAAGAATAATAATGCTGTAAATACACTGGAAATTTCATCACTGACATAAGTTTCTTGCGCAAATTTCACGAGTGAATCCACACATCCCATGCCAAGGAACAGAATAATGGGTATCCAAAATTGCTTGCTAAGCTTTCCGTCTTTTCGCTTTTTATACACGGCGAGCACTAAGCCCACCAAAGCTAAAATCAGCCCAAATACTTTAATATATGTTACAGGCTCCCCAAAATAAACAATTGAAAAAAGAATGGGAATAACAACCGACATTTTACTTGCCAGAGTTGTCAATGACATTCCACTCACAATTGATGAATATCCAATAACAAAAAACATCAGTATAAATAATACACCAATAATTATTGCGAGTAGCGCCCAATCTGCATTAAATATCTCCGTAACCATTTCCCGATTCGGAGAAATTGCAAAACCAAGCAATCCGGCTACCAGATAATTAATAACAATACCATTTAAATTTGGTAATTTGTATTTATCGAACAATTTAAAGAATACAAAGATTCCTGTTGCTGACAAGATGGTTAATAGTACCCAAATCATAGTTTTTCAATAAAAATAAAAGTCAAAGATAAAAAAATCGAGAAATCGACGCATGTAAAAAAAAGAGACCGAAGCCTCTTTAATATTTTCACATTTTCAACTTCTTATCAATTTCCTCGATATAAGATTTAAACCGCTTATCGGTATCCATCAAATTATTAACGGTTTTACACGCATGCAATACAGTGGCATGGTCTTTTCCACCTATGCTTGTCCCAATTGATGCTAGAGATGACTTTGTCATGCTCTTTGCAAAAAACATTGCAATTTGTCTGGCTTGTACCACTTCCCTTTTTCTAGTTTTAGAATTCAGTTTTTCGACACTCATATTAAAGTAATTACAGACAACTTTTTGAATGTAATCAATTGAAATTTCGCGTCGTGAATTTTTCACAAGCTTATCAATCATTTGCTTAGCAAGCTCGAGAGTAATTTCTTTACGGTTAAGGGTTGATTGTGCGAGAATAGATATTAATGCGCCTTCGAGTTCACGGATATTTGATGTAATATGAGAAGCAATGTATTCTAAAACCTCATCATCAATGTTAATTCCATCCTGATAAGATTTCATTTTCAGGATTTCGATTCGTGTTTTGAAATCGGGCTCCTGAACATCAGCAGACAATCCCCATTTAAATCGGCTCAACAAGCGTTCATCTAAACCTTGCAATTCAACGGGGGATTTATCAGATGTTAATATTACCTGTTTCCCCAGTTGATGAAGATGATTGAAAATATGAAAAAACACATCCTGCGTACCTGTTTTGGTTGCAAAATATTGTACATCATCAACTATAAGTACATCAATCATTTGATAGAAATGCACGAAGTCGTTACGATTATTCTTTCGAATTGCTTCTGTATATTGGGTTTGGAATCTAGAAGAATCAACGTAAAGGACAATTTTCTCAGGAAATTGCTTTTTCACTTCGATACCGATTGCTTGCGCCAAATGTGTTTTTCCTAAACCGTTACCACCATAAACAAAAAGCGGATTAAATGCAGTTCCTCCAGGTTTGCTTGCAACAGCATAACCGGCGGATCTTGCCAAACGATTGCATTCCCCTTCCACAAAATTATCAAATGAATTTTCGGGTTTAAGTTGGGAATCGACATGCATTTTCTTTAATCCGGGAATAATAAACGGATTTTTAATTGATGCAGTGTCCTTGTCAACAGGCAAATGCATGGGACGGTTTGACAAATTTGGTTTTCCATTCGTTGGCATTTTAACGGTATATGCTTGTTTATTATATCCGTTATCACCCATTATAACGTGATACTCAAGTTTTACTCTGGCACCAATCACTTTTGTCAATGTCTTGTGCAGCAAATCAATGTATTGCTCCTCAAGAAATTCATAAAAGAATGTACTAGGCACTTGAATCGTTAAGGCATTTCCCTCCAACTTTAGTGGAACAATCGGCTCAAACCATGTGCGATAGCTAGCCTTCGACACATTATCTTTGATAATTTGCAGGCATTCTTTCCATGCTATTTCAACAGTTTTTACCATAAACTAACTCTCAATTATATTATTATTCTACTCATAGTTTTCAACAGCAAGTTGTGAAAAAATATTTGTATCGACAAATGAAATCACACAAAATTTTGTTCAAAAAACACATCTATTTTATTTTCACCACTTTAAGGACGAAAAAATAGGTAAAGATCATTAAATATTCATTTTCAAATACAAACAGTCATTTTTCTATTTTCATCTCTCACCACCTTTTCGATCAAGAAAAAGTTATTAAAAGTACAATTTATTTATCGGGTGACAAAACCCAACACTAATTTTTCTTTATTTTAAGTGATTATAGAAACAGAATCAGAAATGGTATTTTTCATTTGTCAGACTTATTAACAATTTTATCGTTATAA
Organism: Bacteroidota bacterium; assembly: GCA_034658655.1. Lineage (GTDB taxonomy): Bacteria > Bacteroidota > Bacteroidia > Bacteroidales > ML635J-15 > JAQIBY01. Next base: position 1,882 of record JAYEFQ010000042.1, on the reverse strand, counting down.
TTGTTAATAATTGCGATTTATTAACACTAAACATTTTGCTTGTTTATTATCAATAAAAATAACAATAAAAAATATCATGCACCCTTAAGACAGTCGTAATACCTAGCGTTACCAATAAATAGGAGACTTAACACAGCAAATTATCAGAAATATTTTAAACTCTTTTCGGTCAAAAAGCCTAAATGCTTTAAACAAAAGCAAATAAACGTTTAAAAATGTTAATAAGCTAAAGCAGATTTCAAAAATGATAATAAAGCTTTCACTATATTTGTCATGTAAAACGTCAAAAAACAGTCAAGACCAATGAATATTTGTGCATTTTGTGGATCAAGTGAAGATTTGGATGTAAGCTATTATCAACTTGCAAGCCAATGTGGGGAAATTATCGGAAAATCTGGTCATGACCTGATATATGGAGCCGGAAAGATTGGTTTAATGGGACGATTAGCACAAAGCACACGGGATTTTGGAGGTAAAAGCATTGGAATTATTCCAGAACGGCTACGCATAGATGGCGTTGTATCCGATGTTGACAATGAACAAATTATTACTCCAGATATGAAATCTAGAAAAGAGATTATGCGAAATCGATCAGATGCATTTCTGGCTTTACCTGGTGGTTTCGGTACTATGGAAGAGCTTCTGGAAGTTATAACACTCAAACAATTACAATATCATAACAAAGCAATTATCATTTTAAACGGGAATGGTTTTTTTGACGAAATGCTTTCATTTTTCGAACGTATGTACAACGAGCAGTTTGCAAATCCATCATATCGTGCATTGTACGCCGTGAAAAACACCCCCAAAGAAGCAATTGCAGCCATTGAAAACTACCAACACGAACACATTTATGATAAATATCTAAAAGCATAATGGCAAATCTGCTTGACCATATAATCGCAGACTATGCATTTCCCAAAACGTTGCAAGCCGATTTTTATCTGGAAACAACAGAAAACTCACTCGAACAATTTGAATCGTGGTTAAAGCGAGAAAAAAACATTAGTAAAAAATGTCAAAAACGACTGATGTACGTGTTTATTGAGATGCTGCAAAATATCAACAAACACTCCTGTAATTCAAAAAACATTCATATAGCAGTGCAAAAAACAAAGGAAAATCGAGCAAAAATCTATCACCTTTATTGCTTGAATGAAATTGATAAATTGAATAAAACTCGAATAACCAATGAATTTTCCATTATTGAAAAACTTAATCCGACAGAAATAAAACAAAACATAAATCAGCGCATCAAAACAAACGGAGAAGGAACTGGATTATTAAGCATAAAACAAAAAAGCGATAAAGGTCCCGTACACCATATTATAAGGTATCAATCGAAATTATATTTACTCATAAAAACCGAAATTTATGACTAAGCTAAACATCAAACCAACAAGTTACAGCCCATCAGTCACTTATAACAAAAATGATTATTGCCTATCAATTTGTGGACGTTCCATCCAAGAAAACCCACAGGCATGGTATGATGATTTATGGACAAAAATTGCAACAGAAATCACAAATAAAAAGGTAAAAAAACTCTATCTTTCACTTGAGTACTTTAATACGGCTTCTGCTAAACAAATTTTTCGATTACTTCAGAAGTTCCTCAAAAACACAAGCGATTCACGTATCATATGGGCTTATGAAGCTGATGATGAGGATATGAAAGAAGCAGGAGAAGATTATCAGGCAATGTTAGAAACGGAATTTATATTTGATGCAATAAACTAAAAGCGCCAGATAAATATCCAGCGCTTCGTTCAAAATTAACAGTACTTTAGGGCTTATAAAAATCAATCTTTAATCTCAGTTTTTGCGAGATACCAGTCAATCATTTCATAAGTGCTTTTCTCGCGTTCAGCCATTGCTTCTA
>JAYEFQ010000041.1:0-4582 GCA_034658655.1 Bacteroidota bacterium | reverse complement strand
TCCGTTGATTTGTATTTGTACGCCTTGCATGGCATCGTTGGCGGGTGTGTATAAATCAACATAGCAACATTCTTCAACTGTGCCAAACAAATCATCGTATGCGCAGCCGTCTATTTGGTCGGGAATGATGTACACTTCATTGCCACTTCCATTCCCATACAAAAACTTGTTGCGGATGACACCAGAACTGGTGAGGTCTAATTCTGATTCAACGATTGTATTGTAAGTTTCGTTAATATAATACAGCACACCATTCGATTTCACCGCATAAATCAAACCATTGCGTGCGCGTTCGAGTTGGGTGTTGAATTCATTAAATCCATCCTGATCATATAATGGAGTAACATCTCCATCACTTAAATCCACTTTTAGTATTTTTTCATCTTCTTTCACCACGTAGGCGTAATTTTCGTTGGCGTCAAGCTCAATTCCAATATAATAATCGTAAATTGAGTTTTGTTGCTCCAGGTCATATTCAACAATGGGTCCATCAAGATTTCCTGTTGCGGGGTCAAGGGGAACGATGGTAATGTCATTGCTGTTGTCTCCGTTGACGTGGGCAAACTTTTTTGGACGCACAAAATACAGGTTATCCATGTTGGCAGATAATTCAACTTCTGCAGGTTCCCAGAACTTTGATGTATTGCTTGCAAGTGTTATCGGTGCTGACAAACCATTTGGCGTTAAATCGTAACGCAGGATTTTGCTGATACCACTTGAGAGACCTTCTCTGTAAACAACATAAATTCGCCGGTTGTTGGTTCCCGGAACAAAATCAGACACAGCCATACCTATATTTGCTCCCATATTTATGCCGCTTAATATTGTTTCAAAATCGAAATCAGACACACTGGTTCCCGGCACAATATCTGATACTTTTAATTTATAAGATACCATGGGGTTTTCCGCTTTTGAATCCGGTTCATATTGCACCTGTATGTAACAGGCATAATACTCACCATCTCCACAAATTGTACTTTCTTTTGGTGTTATGACAAGTTCAGGTGTCATCTGGTCTTCAATTTGATCATTATCGGTAAACAATGTGCCACCCAGGTTTCCATTCTCCCAAAATACCTGGTTATCGACAATGTAAACCTGTCTTGTGCCAGAATTATCGTAATACGCATTGGATACAAACCGTGGCTGCGCCAGATTTGCATTCATGTTTTGCACCTGAGGTGTTGATTGGGTAAAATCAATTTGTTTCCCGTTAAATGCCCATTTTGGCATTTGTGTGGTTTGCCCATAACTTTGGACAATAACAGCCAATAAAAGGCTGATTGTTATGATTGAAATTTTTACATGTTTCATAATTTTGTATTTTTACACATTAAACATAATACCCCCGGACAATACAGTTTGGTGTATTGTAATTCTTGGTTGGATTGCACACCCTGTTACCGGGGGTTCCTTTTTTCTCTCTTTAGCCTGCCTGCCGATACAATCTTCGTTTATGATGGCAAAGCATATAAATACGGGTTGATTTTTATTGCTCATGCACTTTTATGCAATGTTGAGCCTAACATTCAAATAATTACAAAAATTTTGTCATGTACTTAGACAATTTGGATAGAGTTAAATTCGCAAAAAATTAAACATTTCATCTACAAACCGTAATGGTAACAAGATTACTATGTTTAGTTTTTGGAAAAACAGACTATTTTACAGTTTTTGGGCTCAGTTTTTATATTTTGTGAGTATCTGAAAAATAAAAATAGCCTTATTTATAATTAGTATAAATAGCTACTGATTTTTAATGGCAATTCAATCAACATAAAATATAATCGCTCAATTTAGGTATAATTTAATTTATTTATCAAGCGTTTTGAAATTAATTTGGTATTACTTCTGTTTTGATTTCGGCAAACTAGGTCCCATTAAGGCACCTGAAAACAGAAGACCGCCAATGATACCCATAAAGATGAATAATATCTGTTCACCCATATTGTTGTAATTGGATCCTGCATCCATGATAACACTACTTAATCCGATGAATGCTTTACTTCCCGGAACCAACATGATAATTCCTGGTACAAGAAAAACAAGTTTTGGAGATCTGGTTATTCTGGAAAATAAATTACTCACAATGACTGCTACAATGGTTCCCATAAAAATGCTCATCATGAGTCCAAAGTCTCCTAAAAGTAGTGTTGTGAAGTAACTGGCAATTCCTACTACAGCCCCAAAAATTAAATCTTTTGATCTCACTTTAAATACAAATAATAAGCCGGATGCCAATATTGCAATTGCTAAAAAGTCAACCCAGAAAGGAAAAAATGATTCAACGTGGTTTTGTTGCAGATCAACAAATAAATCTAAAAGGTGAAGTCCTAAAACAACACCAAAGAATTGCTTGAATAAGGAAACTAAAGCATCAAATAATTTTGCTGTGCCTGATACGAGCGATCGACTTGTAATTTCTTCCAACGCTGTAGTAATTGACAAACCCGGAATAAATACAATAATGGACGCCAAAATTGTCATGGAAATGTTGATTTCCGGAAATGCCAAAGACATGAGTCCTGTAATGAGCGTTGCAATAAGAGCAACAAGTGCTTCAAGTACACTGCGTACGTATGAAAATTTTCCGGCAAGTCGTGTTAAGCCATACACTGCAGCACCACTAATTCCAGCGGTTAAAACAGACATCCAATTGGTGTTAAGAACGATACTGAACGCACTTCCTGCTGTTATAAATGCCACAAGCTCAGCCATCCATCCATATCCCAAACGTTCGGTTTTTATTTTCTCGATTTCAATTTTTGCGTGAGCGAAATCAATTTTATTATCAAGTACATTGTTGGTAATCTCAACGACACATGAAAGTGCTCCCAAATTTAATTCGCCTGGAGGAACACATTCCACATAATTGTATGTATTCTCGTCTTCTTCATAAAATACATAATTTATCCACGTTGGTGTGTCCATAAAACTTCCTTTAATCCCTTTTTTTGCTGAAATTTCTGTTAGGTAAATTTGAGATTTATAGGATGGCACACCATAAGTGTGTAGCGCTTTCCCGAGCTGTACAATAAACCGGTATTGATCTGGTATGTCCATTTTCTTTTTGTTCATGTGCTTTAATTTGTATGAATTAATAAAATCTGTGCAAAGAAAAGTTAAAATCATTACATGATAAACCCATAATTGGAATACATGTTTGATTTGTGAGAAATTTTATGATGGACTTAAATTTTATTCCAATCATTTGTATCTTGCAGATTCTAAAAATTGAATAATTATGATCTCGTTTAACGATAGCAAACTGAATAGTATATCCGTTCATCATGTTGGCAACCAAATGAATGATGGAAGCCTTCATTTGTCAAAAGCCCCTGTTCCTTTCGACGAGGAATTGTATGATTTGTTTCTGTTATACTTTCTCAAAAATTTTAAAATCACGGAGCTTTTTCATTTTTATCATGACGAAGCAATTGAGAAAAATACAGCCTTTGCAGCTGCACAGGATATTTTCGAAAATCCAGATAATCTGCATGATGCCTCTGAACGATTAGCTCGTCGGCTTTACAACAAAACCGAATTAGAAAGCATTCACGATGGCGAATTGCATGTTGCCTATTTTACCGAATGTATGTCAATGGGGAAATATACCGATGCTGTCGGAATTTTTAAATCAGAAATTAAATCTCAATTTATTAAAGTGAATTCGGTGACTGATACCCCTGACATTACGCACGATTCCGGAATTGGCGTAAATAAAATTGACAAAGGCTGTTTGATTTTTAATCAGGAGAAGGAAAAAGGCTACATTGTTGCTGTAATTGATAAAGTAAGTCGTGGGGAGGAGGCGCATTTTTGGCTTGATGATTTTTTGCAAATCATTCAGCGGAAAGATGAGTATTACAACACACAAAATGTGATGGAAATGTGTAAAACCTTTGTAACAAAGGAATTGCCGAATAATTTTGAAGTTAGCAAAGCCGATCAGGCTGATATGCTCAACAAAAGTGTGAATTATTTTAAGGAAAAAGAAGCATTCGACATGAATGATTTCTCATCTGAAGTAATGGAGCAGCCTGAAGTAATTGACAGTTTTAAAAATTACAAACAAAATTTTCAGCAAGATCGTGAGCTTGAATTACAAGAAAATTTTGATATTTCTGAACCCGCCGTGCAGAAAAAATCACGATCCTTAAAATCGGTGATAAAACTCGATAAGAATTTTCATATTTACGTGCATGGCAATCGCCGGCTTATTGAGCAAGGCGAAGATGAAAGCGGACGGAAATTTTATAAAATCTACTACGAGCAGGAAGTTTAAACTGTGCAATTTGCCCGATGTCTGCTTATTTCCAGCAAAAATATTGTGGTTGAATAAACAAACCCAAAGCGAAATAAACCCCAAAAACCGCTGTTCACCGCAGCGGTTTTTTGATAATTAGCATCTCTTTTTTTGTAGTGGAATTTGCAATAATAAAAAGCGATTAAACTATCTTAATTTGAAATGTATCCAACAAACCCAACAGTCCTGGATAAGCAAAACTCGCGCCTCGAATTTTGTTTCTTTCAGGATGGATGCTGTAATTTATTGCACTTGTAAAATCTGCCTTGCGGATAT
>JAYEFQ010000040.1:0-4648 GCA_034658655.1 Bacteroidota bacterium | reverse complement strand
CAGGTAAGGCATGTTTTGTGCAATAAACTGTGCCCCAAAAGTTTACATCCATGACTTGCTGCATAACTTTCAGTTCCATATCTAAGAAAGTAGCTCGCATGGATATTCCTGCATTATTGATGAGGATATCAATGCGTCCGAATTTTGCAATGGTTTTTTCTATAAGCTGCTTGCAGTCAATTTCTTTTGTAACATCTGTGGTTACCGATAAAACGCTGGTGGATTCGGATAAATCGTCTGCTAATGTTTTGAGTTTATCCGTACTTCGTGCTGCCATCACAACATTAAAACCATGCTGAGCATATTCTTTAGCAAGTGCTTTTCCGATTCCTGAAGATGCGCCGGTAATGACAATAACTTTTTTTTCCATTTGGCAATGCTTATTTCAACAAATGTAATGTTTCCTGACTAATTTATCTTATGTTTTTAAAAAAAATACTTGGATAATTTATATTTACTCTTATTTTTGTATATGATATGCAGATAGGTTTTTATCAACAACTGATACAGGTTTTTGCCATTGTTACTGCGCATGACCCTGTTAAACTCGGTAAAGAGGCAGAAGCGTATTTGAGTCGTTTTTTGCAGCCTTTGGTTGGAGAATCGAATTTGTATTTTATTACCCATGATTTTCATGCTGCTTTAGAAAAATATAATCAAGGTTTAAACTTAAAGAAGGTTTCTGCAAATTCGGTGAAATTAATGCGGCTTTCACAGGAAATCAGTGATGAGTTATCTATGCAAGAGCGGCATATTTTAATCATTCGTTTGTATGAATTTATTTCAGGACTTACGATTGATATTAAGCAGGCAATGGAGTTTGTGAATTTAATTGCTGAAATGTTGGAGCTTACTGAAGAAAACCATCAGAAAATTCATGATTTTTGTTTAATCCGTAATCGGAAAGAATTTGCTTGTTTAGCAATCGGTTATTCAGAAATTTATTATTTATTGCCAGATATCAGTAAAATTGAATATCCCTCAAGATTTGTTGAAAATCAAATCGAGCCATTTTTGCGACATCAGGTGATTCGATTTAAAAGCGGAAAAACCTTTGATTATTTAAATCTTAGTGCAATTTATGCAGTGCAAAAGTCGCGTTTTAAGTTGTCTGCTCGCCAGCTTTCTGTTAATCTTGGTGATGGAAAGCAACTATTTCATAAAATGGATATTTGTTTTGAGGGTGCGTCAATGGTAGCGGTACTTGGTGCAAGTGGTGCAGGAAAATCCAGTTTTTTGCGTTTAATAGCGGATGTGCAATCTAATGCTACCGGTGATTTTTTTACGGATGCGAACCATTTGCATATCAGCATGGTACCGCAGGAAGATCATATTTCTCCCGATATCCCCTTGTTAGAACAACTTCAGGGAATTCAATCTCAGTATGGACTGTGTGCTGCAAATTCTTTAGATGCTAAAGTAATATTGCACGATTTGCAATTGTTAAAATATGCGAATGTAAAACCAATGGAGACCTATCAATCACGCTTGTCAGGGGGAGAGCGTAAGCGGTTTGGAATTGCTTGTACCTTAATGACAAATCCTGATGTTTTACTTTGCGATGAGCCTAGTAGCGGATTATCGTCACAAGATTCTGAAATTTTAATTCAGCAGTTACGCAAAATCGCTGATACTGGTAGATTAATTATTGCAAGCTTGCATCAACCGGAAATGCAGTTACTGAGATACTTTGAGAAAATGTTGTATCTCGACGAGGGGGGAACGCCCGTGTTTTATGGTAGCCCTTCGGAATTTTTCCCTTATATTTCTGCTAAAACAGGAAGTTTAAGTGCTGGTGCTGGATTGTTGGTTGACGAACGAACAGAGATTTCATCTGCAGAAGCAATGATTCGACAAAAGAAAACGCCTGGTAAAGCTGATTCAGAGCGACTGTTTCCTCCTGAGTTTTGGTTAAATGCATATATAAGTAAAGTATCTAAGCCAATTACAAACATATTACAAAGGAGTTATTTGAGATTGAAAATTCAAAAGGCTTTTCAACAGGATTTGAGCGCACTCTTTTATCGAAAATTTTATGCTGCATTTTGTCTTATTTATGCTCCGATGATGGCATTTGCTTTAGCGCTTGTTAGTCGGTTTTCTCCCGGTGACGGCTATGTTCCCGATGCAAATAGTCATTTGCCCGTATTTTTCATGATGAGCATTGTTGTTGCCATTTTTGGTGGACTTGTGTTTTCTATTTCAGAGATTAGCCGAGAACAGGCTGTGCGCAAACGGGAATTTGTCGTGGAGGGAAATAATCGGCGGTTTTTCTTAATTAAATTAATGCGCTTGACTTTACTTTCAGGACTTCAGAGCCTATTGTTTTCATCAATAGCATTATGGATTCTTGATATGTTTTGGCTTTTCAGCAGTTTGACTGTGATGTATTTTTTGCTGATGATGAGCGCTGCAATTGCTGGAATGTTAATTTCTGTGCTCGCCAAAGGGAAAAGCTGGGCTTATATTATGATTCCGATTACTATTATTCCGCAATTGCTTTTTAGTGGTGTCTTAATCCCATGGTCAAAATTTCCCGGAATTGCTTATCATGATAAAGCACCTGTGATTTCACGAGTAATGCCGTCTGCTTTGGCTTTTGAAGGTTTAATAACGGCTTCGATATTGCAGCATCCGAATACAGATTTTTCGCAAGAACAGCGACACTACCTATCATTATTATATTTGCATACGATTTTGCCGGATGTTACTAATCGACTCGATTCTGCTGATGAAATTGAAACAAAAGAAATAACAATTGCATTGCGAAATACTTTGCCGAAAGAAATTCGTGTGTATTTTAATGATACTTTGAACCTTGAATTGTTGAAATATGTTTTTAGCAGAAATTTGCAAACAGAAAGTGAGTTTTCTCGTAATCGCGCTTTGCCTATGGTTTGGCAGTTTTTGCAAAACTTTGATTCAGCTGCACGGGTTGATATTCAAAATGAAAATATTGCTGTAAATCGTTATTTATTTTATCAAACCGGAAATTGGCGGAGCGATAAATCTGCTTATATCACTTGCTGTGGATTGCGAATTCGTCATTTATGGTTTTCAGTAATTTGGTGTATGTTTTTGAGTTTTATTTCGTGGGGTTTGCTTAAGATTGCTCAAAAACGTTGGCCATATTAATGAGTTAAGTTTCAAAAGTTGAAAGTTAAAGGTTTTAATGTTAAATTACTTATTATTAGCGGATTGCATTTTTCCACTTTACGAACTTTACAAATTTTCTACTTTTCTATTTTTCATACTCGTCTCTACTTAATCACCTCATCTGTAATGGATTCGCCATAATCTATGATTTCAGCTGCTTTATCAAAATCAAAAGTGCCAAATTTGTTGCGTTGCATGTTAATTAGTGTGTCGGGTGGATTCATTGATAAACTGTATTCACTGATGATTTGAAGCATTAAGCTCGTTGATTTGTTGATGAGATTAAAATACCCGATTCGTTTTTCATCATGTGAAAACATTTTTGACAAGGAGTCTTTTACTCGTTCAGAAAACTGTTTTTCCTGTTCTTCAATCGTGATGTCAATGGGTTCGGGTTTTTCATCTACTTGCTGTTTGTAGGTTTCCACCGGAATCTCAACAGGCTCTATTCCGTCCACATTTGCGACGAATAGTAAATCTCCCTTGTGTCGTTTAATACGATTTGATGGAATTGGATTGATAACACCACCGTCAATTAAATGGATGTTTCCAATCTTAAAAGGTTTTAAAATCGTAGGTATAGCAATGGACGCACGGATTGCATTATACAAATTCCCAGATTTAAAAACGATTTCTTTTTCATTTAGAATGTCTGTTGCAACTGCGCAATAGGGGATGTCTAAATCTTCAATGTTTTGTTCGGGAATTAAACTTTCTAATTCCTGAATGATCTTTTCTCCTTTTACTAATCCGTTGGAACTTAATGTAATGTCAACAAGTTTCAGTACTGCACGTCTGTCAAGATTTCTTGCCCAATCTTCAAACTTCTTTAGTTGTCCTGTAGCATATAAACCGCCAACAAGTGCTCCCATGCTAGTTCCTGCAATGGAAGTAATATTGTAATTATGCTTTATCAAGCTATTAATTACTCCAATATGAGCAAAGCCTCTTGCTCCGCCGCTGGACAATACCAATGCAATATTTTTCTTTTTCGTCATAGTAAAAGGGTCATTGTTTGTGTTTCTAAAACTAACAATTATATTTGAAAATTTTGGCACATAGAAAAGAATTCAAAAAAAATGGTGTCTTCACGAAAAATCAAAATCAAAAAAATATGAGATGTATGAAATCATTGTTTATTATTCTCCTTTTTGGTTGTCCGATAATCAGCTTTTCGCAAGCTGCCGAAATTTTTTTCTATAATCAAAAAGCATCGGTTTCCCAATCGAATGAAGATGCTTATTTTTCCGGTGGAAATTATCAAACGCAGGCTTATACTAATAATGCCGGATATTATGATTTTAAAGTGGTATTACCTTTAGCGCATCAAGATAATTTATACCTTTATCCTGTAATTAAAATATTGAATAAATAAATGGGAATATTTAAATTGTGACTTTAAATGTGAAAATAAGTTTATGCAGGATGCAGAAACAGCTATTTTTAGATTTAGCTTTCATTCAGATAGTATAAATAATAATAAAGAAGGTTG
>JAYEFQ010000039.1:0-21039 GCA_034658655.1 Bacteroidota bacterium | reverse complement strand
GAAAAACTTGCCGAAGCTGAAGGTTATGACAAATTACAAGAAAAAATGTTTGAAGCATTGTTCGCAGGAGAAGACGAAGAATAATCTTTAAAAACATAAAATTTAAAAAGTCATTCGCCAGTTTGGTAATGACTTTTTTTTATTTCCAAAATTGAAAGTATTGCTGCTCGTTGAAACTCCTTAACTGGTTATACTAATTGGGACTACATCTGCAAAATACTTGCAATTGATTAATAAATGGTATTAGTTGAGCAAGTATTAACCCCGACTGAAGGTCGTGGTTAATAATAGGGATAGAGACTATTACTCTGATATTTAATCGGTATTATTATCAAAGTAAAGCTGATTAGTTATGATTAATAATTTTGATTTGTGTAGGTATGATTAAAAGCTATAGGACAACCCCAATCCGAAAATTTCTTTAAATTGAACTGCAGGGCGCATAATAACTAATCCATCTTCCTGCTCAAATGCAATATCAATATCATCATCATAAATTAAATTTGTCGTAATGGTTGCAATAAGAAACTCATTTACTTTCATCGCCAATAATACATCCCATGCAACATCAATATTTTCCGGATTATTTAGGTAATTCGAAAAGAGATCAAGTTTAGTTTGGAAATTGACATTTTTCATAATTTCATATTTAAATGCCATTTTTAGATATCCACCAAATTCAGGCCTGATATTTTCACCTCCAGCACTCCAATTAATTAATGAAACCTGAGAAATATTTAGGGTTGTTACTGCACCGGTTTTCCATCCAGAAAGCGAGTCGGGGACAGCTTTTTATGCACTTAGTGTAAAGGAAATTAATACAGTTATAGCTAAAATTAAATATTTTTTCATAATTGCACTTTCTTAGTTTGCATTGTGTAGATGAACATCCATTTGTGGGAATGGAATGTTTAATCCAACTTCATTAAATTTATTATACACTTTTTCATTCATTTCAAACTTCAGATTCCAGAAATCGGCTGGTTTCACCCATGCTTTTACAGTAATATTCACTGAACTATCACCAAGTTCAGAAAGCACTATCTGATGAGGCGGGTCTTTTAAAACGCGCTCGTCATTGATCAAGAAATCTTCCAAAATTTTTCGGGCTTCTGCCACACTATCTCCATAGCCAATCCCAAATACCCAGTCAACACGACGTGTATCCTGCGTTGAAAAGTTCGTTAAGGAATCGTTTGAGATTTTTGCGTTTGGGATGATGATTGTTCTATTATCCACGGTAAGCAAAATGGTATTAAAAATCTGTATTTGATTTACGGTTCCCATATACCCCTGGGCTTCAATAAAATCACCTACTTTGTAGGGTTTGAAAAGTAAAACCATAACTCCCCCTGCAAAATTTTGCAAAGTTCCAGATAATGCCATCCCTACAGCCAAACCGGCAGCACCAAGAATCGCAATAAAGGAAGTCATCTCAATTCCGACCATCCCCATTACTGAAATGATAAGCAGCGCTTTTAATAATGTACTGAAAAGTGTTTTCAGGAAAGGTCTTAAAGAAGCGTCGGTATCACGCTTTTCCATTAATTTGACGATGGTTTTCGTGAGTTTTTTAATTATCCATAAACCAACAAACAATACGATAATTGCACCAATCAGTTTTGGTGCATACAAAACGAGCATATCAAGTACGTTTTTTAATTGTACTTCCATAAAATCCATAATTATTTATTTTTTTAAATCAATCCATCTAATACTTCATGCGCAGTTACTTCCCCAAAATATTGTTCCAAATTTAAGGATGCAAGCACCAATAATAAGCTTTGTGCATCATGCCGTTGATTCAAGAGTTGTTTCTCTATATCCTTAATGGGTTTTGCTGCAAAAAAATCGCCAAAAATTCGTGCTTTACGAATAATTCCCTCTTTAACATCAAGATGAAATTCAATGTAACCAGCATTTGTTTTTATGCCTTTATTAAAATTATATTCAGGAGAAGCTCCGTAGTTCCATTCCCAAGTCGCATATTTTTCATCTACAAGTTTTTCAATTTCAAATCGATCTTCATCAGTTAATATATATGGCTTGGCATTCGAATACAATTCAATGACATAATTCATCAATTTTTCGGAAAAGTCCTCAATATTCATTGCTTCAGGGAATAAATCGACAATATTTGTCACACGAGAACGAACCGATTTCACTGCTTTATCTCTAAATTTCAGGGGATTTACTTTTAACGCATCAAATAATACTTTCATTTTAGAATCAAAAAGAATAGTACCATGTTGTAAGATTTTATCCCGATACTTTGTCTTAGCATTTCCTGAAAATTTTTTGTCTCCAATCACCAAATCATTTCGTCCTTTAAAGTGAGCTCTTACCCCCATTCGGTTCAATAAATCAACAACCGGTTTCGTGAATTTAGTAAAATCAACAAAATCATCATTCTCATCATTTTTCATATGAAATGAAAAGTTCAGATTCCCCTGATCGTGATAAACAGCACCTCCCCCACTTAAACGCCGAACCACTTTGATTCCATTCGCCTCGACAAAGGGCTTATTAATTTCAGCCAATGTATTTTGATGCTTTCCTACAATTATTGCAGGCTCGTTAATATATATCAAAAAAACATCTTCTTCAATTGTTTTCAGAAGATACTCCTCTGCCGCAATATTAAAATACGCATTACGTGAAGGACTTTTGACTACCAACATAATTATTTATTCATTCAAATTTTCTATATTATTTAGAACACAAAAATCTTCATATTGTTCTAAAACAATTTCAATGATATAATAATCAGGCGCATTTAACAAGAATTCATCCGAAAAATTGCAAAATTTGACAAACACTTCCGCTTGTTCATCATTCAATCCGGTAATGCGCTTAACCATAGGTTTATTAAAATGGGGTTCAATTTTTGCTTTTACTGCATCCTGTCGTTTAAGTTCGGCTAATTTCCGACGTTCACGTCCTTCTTTTGAGAAAGCATCATAAAGTGCTGAAATTGGGCTAAATACCAATCCGAAATTTTCATTATTCCGTTTATAAAACGCATTGACATTATGATTCACTACTGGGAAATTATTTCGTGCATTTTCAACATCTCGGGGAATTTTCATATTTTTCACATCATACCGCAATTTTTCATAGCGCGTAAGTGCTAGAATTTCTACATCATGAATTTGATAAACCCGCGCTTTCAAATAAAATGTATCTCGTATTTTTGCACCCGGCTCTGCATTCACTTCAAAATGCAAAGGGTAATATCCCATACTTGAAAACCACAAAGTATCACCAGGCAATGCATAATATCGGAAACACCCATTTTTATCAGAAATTGTTCCACGCATGGTTCTATGATTATAAACATTGGCAAAAAGCAAGGCCGAATCATTTTCAACATCCATAATAAATCCGGATACTACGACATAATCAGGGTTTAAAATTGCTTGAGCATTAGTTTTAATTGCAGGCTTAACTAAGCAAACAATCAAAACACAACATAAAACATGATATTTTCTTAAAAAATTCAACCCCATTTCATATTAACTCATGTTTGGCAAATATATTTCTTTATTTTTGATGATTATGATGATGGGGAGAAAAATATCAGCATTTATTTTGCTATTAGGATTCACGCTTCCGTTTGTACTTGCTCAAAAATCACAAATACAAGATACTATTTCTGTAGTATATGACATTCCTTTTGGTAAGGCAGATTCGTGGGATTTAATAGGACTCGGTGTAAATTCACCGCAAATTTTAGAATTTGATTTATATCGCCCCGGAAAAATGAAAACTCAAGAAAGTCTCCCTTTTGTAATGATTATTAATGGTGGCAGTTTTCTTGGCAGCTCCAACAAACGACCAGATGTGATTTCATGGTGTGATAGTTTATCACATCATGGTTTTATTACAGCAGCTATTAATTATAGAAATGGGTTTAATCCACTTTTTTCTGGTAGAAATATTGGACCAAAAACCGGCATGCTTCGGGCAGGTTGGCGAGCAATACAGGATAGTCGAGCTGCGATTCGATTTTTTAAGCATCATTCAGATTTTTATGGAATAGACACAACACAAATGTTTTTAATCGGAAGCTCATCAGGAGGGATTATTGCTTTACATACCGCCTTTATGGACGGAGATGAAATTATTCCTGAAGCAGAAAAAAGTGGCATTGGGAAAAACAATTCTCGTCTTGGATGTTTAGATAGTAGCACAAATTTTAATCAAATATACTTTCAACACACATGCGATATTAAAGGGGTCATATCATTATGGGGTGGAATTAATGATTTGTCATACATAACCACGGACAATCCAACCGAAGTACTCTTGATTCATGGAGAGAAAGATCAAATTATTCCACTAGAAAACGGAACCGTTTTTAGCCTTGGGAAACAAATGTGGTTTATGCCGCAAATTCATGGTTCAGCAAGCATTCATGAATACTTTCTTAAAATCGGCAAAGTACATGATTATCATGTCTATTCAGGAAAAGGGCATGCATTCCATAGCGATGGTAGAATTTCAATTCGACAACTTCGCCGCAAAAATTTCCCTGGGAAATATTGGGCAGATATATATGGTTTAGGATTAGATTTTTTATTGAAACATAGCGAATTTAACAGTGACAAAAAGCAATAGAACGATAGGACAAGAATTGAAAGTTCATAAAGATAGGAGCTCCGACATGCGTCGGAATTGCTTCGTATTACATTTTTCAATTTGCAAACTCCTAAAAAACGACACTCAAGGAAGTTGGTAGGTTAGAATCCACCAAGCTGCAAAAAATAACATCGCCTATTCTGTCCAACTTATTTATTGACAACCCCTTATTGAATTCGCTTACAGAAGATTTATTGTAATTTTAATTATTATTACCGCTTAATAATAAGAACTTTCTGGTCGGAAAAAGGCATCCACCCATAATCATAAACATAATAATATGTTTTCCCCCTACTGTTGATATAAGTGCCTGTATAATAATTGTAATTAAAATTTTTCCTATCTAAGCTAATCCGAGGGACTTTTGCCTGCTTTTTATACCCCTTCATCTCCTCAAACAGAATAATGTAATTTCGGTGTAATATTTTATCAGTTTTTTTGACTGACAGAATCTGCTTTTTCATGTACCATACTATGATATTCAGATTTACATTTTACCGTGCAAAAAATTTTATTTTTTTCGACCATGTACAGGATTACCGCATACGGGACATATTCGTTTCATGAGTTAAAAGTGTTTGTTTTTACGATACAAATATATAAATTTTATTCTAAACATTAGCCGTTGCTAACGGTTATTAACGGTTGCTAACGGTTAGCAACGATTTTGTACCTTATTATCAATTACTTGCAATTTAACATAAGATAATTTATTTTGAATGATCTTTGTGATTACCTAAATTTTATATTCATATCTATATTATATTAACATTTAATTATATTTTTGATCTGTACATAATTATAATTTAATTAATTTACAGGCGTTTTTGAAATTAATTTCAGAACAACTGACTTAGACGGATTTAGAATGAACCCTATATGGATGGTATCAAGAAAAAGTTCTCAGCAAATGAGATTTATCATGCTTATATATAATGATTTACATTATTAGATATTATATTTTTTAGTGATACTATTTGTTTTGGTATCAGTCTTAAATCCGAGTGTTTTTTTGAAAGGTTATAAAAACCAAGCTTTTACATTTTTAAGGTCAGTTGTTCTGAATTTGGCATGAATTGCGTTAGGGATACGGAGGGTGGCCGCTTTTCTGCGGCCAGACCCCCGTTTTTTCAACGGTGGCCGTCAGCCCGTAGCAGCCCGACCCGTAGCAGCAATGTCAAAAAAATGCTTGTGAGCATGAAAATGGATTATAAAGATAGTATATTGTACCAATAGGTATTCAATTGCTGCGAAGGGGAACGCCCAGATTATAATAAAAACAAACAGATTTTAGGTGAAAAACACCTTAATCCCGCCTGACGCACCTGAAATAATTGTACGTGCTTTTTGCATCTTGTGCTTGTGTGCCATCGCTAAAATCCTGCACCCAAACATTTTCTTCGTCGTATTCGGTGCTGCTCCAGTAATCATATCCGGAAAAGCTGCCCAGCGTATCTTTTTGCTGATAGATGGCATTGAGTTCGTCTTTTGAGGGTAGATACCAGTCATCATAGCCATATGCTGTCATGGTATCGCAGATATAAGCAGCATAACTGCCGGACTCAAACTCAGCCACAATGCTATCGGTGTTGGGCTGCCCGTTGGTAAGGGATGTAGCGCCAAAATTACCACTGTAAGGGTATTTGCACCAACTGGTAGTCCCTGAATTTATGTCTTTGGGATACACGTAAAGGATTATGTTATCATATTCCACCTCCACGGGTTTATCAGCCATGTAGGTATAATTCGGGACAATCCTTTCTTCATCGTCAAGGCAGGCTGACAAAAGCAAAAAAACAGGTATTATGACAAACAATTTTTTCATGATTTAATGCATTTTTTTTATATTACTATCACTGAAAAAGAGACCTGCGCTGATATAAAAAGCGTTACCCACTTCCGTATTTATCCAATATTCGGCACCGAATTTCAGAAACCCAACCGGGATGTCAATACCAACAATCAGGGAATTGTATCCATCGGAGTAAGCCACGTTACTAGTAAAATAGTCCCCTTCGCTGATATCGTTAGCGTAACTGTCAATACTAAAATAATCGTGTTTTGCCTGATACACCTTTTGGTACGCATTAATTTTGCGCCCGCCATAACCTGCATGGATAGCAAATGGAATAGGGAAAGCAAACTGATACCCGGCCTGAATGCTGAAAACCATATTGCTGTATTCCTGTATTGCAGCAAAATTGTAATTATTCTCTCCCAAATAATATCGGCCTATCGGGGAATACTCATCAATGTCATTAACCATGATGTCATCGCAATTGTAGCTGATATCACCGTCAAAAGCGTGTGGTTGTGCAGGAATACCAATGGTTGATGACACATACAGCCTGTTTATAAACATAGCAATGCCAAAACTCCCAAACTTGCCAAAACCGGCATCTTTGGCTGTCCCAACTTTGATATCCAGGCTGTAACCGTTGACAATATTAATTTTATCCAGATGGGCGGAGATTTGATTGTCTCTGGGCAATTCATCCATGTCAATGGTTTTATCCCTGTACTTATCTTTGGTGAGTTTAATTGTCGTGGGCTTGTTCATCATCACTAGGGTTGCCGGTGTTTGTCCCTGGTGCTTGCCATTGATGTAAATGTCTGCCCCCGGAGGTTCTGATGTGATGGACACTTCTTTTTTAATCTCAAACAAAAAAACAGATGGCCCGCTGGTGCTAACATCTAGCGTTTTTACTTCCGAATCATGACCATTGTTCACTTCAACCGTATGTTTGCCAAATGACAGGTTGGTTGTAAGCGGCGTTTTGCCTTGCATGTCTTCATCAATATACACAAAAGCATTATCGGGAACACTGGTAATGGTGATTTCTTTTCCACTGGCCAGCGTCTCATTTATTTCCAGGGTTTCATCTTCGGTGATAGTAATGGTTTCTTTGTGTGTAGCGTACCCTTTTTTGCGGAGCTCAAGCTGATAATCTCCTATTAGCAAATCTTTGATGGTAAGCGGGCTGGTCCCGTATTTTTCGTTGTTCAGGTATATTTCTGCAGCAATGGGCATGGTAATGACATCTAAGGTACCTGTTTTTCCTTTGAGGTTAAAACTCAGGTTCTGGTCCTCGCCGGCTGCGATTTTTACTTGTTTTTTCTCCTTGTAATGCTTGTCTTTTTCTGCTGTGACGGAATAAACGCCCGGGGACAGCCTTCCCTCCCACTTACCTGTGCCTTTTTCCTCGTTGTCAATGTATAAACTTGCGCCGGGTGTGGCTTTGATGCAGAGGGTAGCATAAGTTTTGCGCATGTGAACATCCACGTCAGTGGTATCGTTATCGTTGACCTGCACAAGCTTTGTGTTGGCTTGGTACCATGTGTCCTTTAACTGCAGGTGGTGTTCACCGGAGGAAATTTCAGTAAGCAACGCCGGTGTGGTTTTTCCGGTGTTTTCATCGTTCAGGAAAATTTGCATGCCGTCTTCCGGTGCTGACGTGACGTGAATATGGCCAAAATTGGGTTTCAATGTTAGGTGTAAGCTTTTATTTTCTTCTTTCAGGGTGACTTTACCGGCAGCGGGGTGATATTTCGGGTATTCCAGACGGTATGTATATTCCCCTTCTTCGTATTTTCGCTGGAAGGTAGTTGTTCCCACCTGTTGCTCATCAATAAATACGATTGCTCCTTCTGGTTCTGATGTGATGATTAAATATTGCGTGGGGATTTCAGCTTCTTCTATCGTAGTCACCACTTTCCCTGTGGTCAGTACCATTTCATACACGGTGGCTTTTTTGATGGCTTCGGGATAAATATAATTCCGCAGCATCCCAAGCTGAGGGTGTTTGATGGTAATTTTCCGGGATCCCCAAGGCACATATACCCAAATTTCACTTGTTTTTTGTTCTGTTTTCACAATACCAAGCGATCCGGCTTCAAATATAAAACCCGTTTCTGTGGTGACTACCTTTATCAGTGCTGCTTTGTCACCATTTTGGTCTGTTACGAGATGATTTATTCTTGCATCCATATCTCTTGGCAGAGTTCTGAAAGATTTTACAGAGATATTCTGCTGTGCTGTGGCAGTCAGTGAGAGTAATATTGCTATAATTAATAATAACCTAGGCATTCTCCTAATTTTGTTGTAAAAATACAAATATTTCTCAGGAAATGAAAGCTATTAAGTTAAATTACAGCTTTATAAATCAGCAATCTAATCTTAAAATTGTTCAATAAAACTCCCCGCAGCAAGCTGACAAGATACCTCAATGGAATGTTTTATTTCCCATACACACCAAAGTGCGGGGAATATAACCCTTGAGATCCCTAGACTACCGCTCGGGATCAGTTCGGCTAGATAATTTTAACCAAGCCTGTTCCGAACTTGATTCGGAGCTCATTTCGACAGGCTCACTTCTCCGCCGACTGGCGGATCAGTGTAGCAAAATACATCGCTGCGTATCACTCAGGCGTACCTCCTTCGAAATGACCTACACGCCCTGCAGGATGGAAAAAAAGGCGATGACACTCTACTTAATTTGACTCTTTGTCATCGCCATTTTTCCTTCCCAAAAACTTCAAAAAATGTCATTTCAATGGAACACAACGAAGTGGAGTGACTGAGAAATCTGTTAGCAGTTTAGCACAGAGTGAAAATTTGTTATCCACCAAAAGTCTGCCTGTTACGCCGGTAGTCGCACAGGCCGACTACTGGCGAAGACAAATTTTATTTTTTGTTATTTACCAACTATCAATGCCTAAATAAGATTGAATTTAAATCATTAATTTCTCTACTTCATAATTTTTATTAATTTTGTTAAAAACCTTTAGAAATGAAGAAACAATGCCTATTTTTTCTATTTTGTGTGTTTTTTGCGGCAAGCGCTCATGCTCAACGATTTACAGAAAGCGTATTCCCAGAAATTGAAATTAATAATAATATTGTTTACGGAAATGCCGATTCTTGGGATCCACTTTTCAATGGTGTCAATCTCCCGGAGGATCTTTCTTTTGATTTATACCAGCCACCACAAAGTGATACCATGGCTAAACGGCCTTTGGTTTTAACTTTTTTTGGTGGTGCATTTTTAAAGGGTAGCTCCGAACGCCCTGATATGATTGCTTGGTGTGACTCATTGGCACATTACGGATATATTGCAGCAGCTATGAATTACCGATTAGGCTTTAATCCTACATTATCAGGGGAAACAAGCGGTCCCAATACAGGAATGAAACGTGCGGCATGGCGTGCTATTCAAGATGCGCGAGCTGCTGTAAGATATTTCAAACATCATCATGAAACCTATGGAATAGATACAACTCAAATTTACTTACTAGGAAATTCAGCAGGTTCAATAACTGCACTTCATGCTGCATTTATGAATGCTGATGAATGGATTCCCGAAGCCGGAGAAATTGGCAATGGAGCCAATAATGTTGATTTAGGTTTGTTAGATGAAAGCACGAGCTTAGAACCATCACATTTTAATCACACAACTGAAGTAAGTGCAGTAATTTCGTTATGGGGTGCGACAATGGATGTTGATTATATTGAAGTTACTGAAACTATTCCTACCATGTTAGTACATGGCACAGCAGATAATATTGTGCCTTATGATGAAGGTCCTGCATTTAATTTTGGAACTGGGTTTGATATGACTTTCACATTGTATGGTTCACTCCCCATTCACGAACATATGGAGAGTTTAGGAATGACACATGAGTTTTATTCTTACCCTAATCAACCACATGCCTTTTACAGTTGTGGCGAAATGAGCTTAACAGAATTAGAACGAGACTCCTTCCCATGTGAATACTGGCCGCCTATTTTTTATGACGGAATCGACTTTCTGGCGACAGTAAATCCGTATGTTGATAATTTGGTTGGTAGAGCAGATCAAAATTTGGATCCTATATTTCATATTTTTCCAAATCCTGCAATCGATTGTATTGAAATAAAAACCAAGTTTAAAACAGGACAAAATCACCATATAGAAATTTTTAATTCCATCGGGAAAAAAGTAAAAGACATTTGGACATCAGAAATGAATATAAAACTTGACATCAGTAATTTTCCGGAAGGAATGTATTTAATACAGGTGTCAAACCGTGATAAAAAAACAGTAAAAAAATTAATTATTGACGCAAAATGAAAGATTTTTTTTCAAGCACGTTGATTGAAAGCAATGTGTTTAATTTAGAAGTGTGGGAGCTTATCATTGCCTCACTAATTATCGGTATTTGGGTAATCCTGACTATCTATGGAAGTCGTGTATCGAGGCAACTTACCGCAAGCAGTTCGCTTTCAGAGAAACACATGAAAGCAATAAAACGCTTTATCTTTTCTTTGACAACATTTCTCATGCTATATGGGGTGCTTAAAATCATTGATATCCCAACAAAAACTATTTTGCGAGCTGTTGTATTCAATACTGAAAGAGTTAACATTCTGGTTTACCATTTTATTGTGTTATATTTTGTGCTTACGGGGACACGTTTTTTTATTCTCATCATTGAAGCAGGAATTAACAAGTATCAAGAAAAACAAGAAATAGAAAAAGGGAAAACTCGATCCGTTTTCATGCTAATTAAATATCTGGCTTACGTGTTAGCAATTAGCATTTTTATTCAATCACTGGGTTTTAGCATTACCTTTTTAATTGCCTCTGTTTCTGCATTATTAGTTGGTATCGGATTAGGTGTACAGCACTTTTTCAATGACATTGTTTCAGGGATTGTTATTTTATTTGACCATTCAATAAAAGTGGGAGATATAGTAGAGATTGAGGGAGAGCTAATTGGAAAAGTTATAGAAACCAGCCTAAGGACATCAAAACTAGTTACTCGCGATGATGTAATTATGATTGTACCAAATTCCATGTTTACTTCAGAACAAGTAATTAACTGGTCACACAACTCAAGAAAAAGTCGTTTCAGCATAGAAGTAGGGGTCGCATATGGTAGCGATGTTCGTTTAGTGGAAAAAATATTAATTAGTGTGGCAAACGATCATCCGAGTGTTGAGACAACACCTGTTCCTTATGTGTTTTTTGAAGATTTTGGAAATTCCTCATTAGATTTTTCATTAAAATTTTATTCAAGACAACAATTTCGAATTGAACCAATTCGCTCTGAATTACGATTTGAAATTGATAAACGTTTCCGTGAAAACAATGTAACCATTCCATTCCCACAACAAGATGTGTATATAAAACAAATTCCAAATACTAAAGCTAAATGAAGAAATCGAAAAAACTCACTTTTATCCTAACCCGGGGTTTCCTTATCGGGATATCTTTATTTCTATTTTTTCATATGTATCGCATTCTCATTGTAACGGAATTAAGTATCTCGAAATATTTCTCCGAAATTCAAACAAAGGAGCTACTGTTAGAAGGGATTGCAATGATAGTTTCCGGATTTATTCTCGGGTTTTATGTGCGACGACAAATGGACAACTTAAAAAAAGCAAAGGAAGAAGAGTAATCAGATTTACAACAAACCTTCTCCTTTCGGTAATTTTGAAGCGTGCATTAATACAAAATCGCCTTTTTGCGTATTAGTTAGATTTGCAATGACATCGCATTTTACCGTAAAGAGGAAAAAAATATTTCGATTTCTTTCGTAAAGTAATCCTTCTAAATTTCCTTGACCTTTAGAAATAATAACATCAGCCTGCTCAAATGCTTCAATAAACTCCTCGCTACATTTGTTTAATACCGTTGAAGGGATATCTGTTCCATTATTAATAATCTGACAAACTTCAGCCATTTTCACTTGCTCGGCATCTTCTTTTACAATATCATTTAACACCGGAAAGCCCCTTGTTACAAACTGAAGGTCAGGTTTGTTTATGGTTTTAATGAATAATTTATCCATTACAATCTCACCAGCATTGTCTCCAAGGTATAAAATCCGTTTTGCTTTTTTCAATTCCGTTTCTAGCATATCAAAATCATCAATTGTTAAGTTAGCATTTAACACCCGTTGAATAGTTTCTTCAACCGAAAAAGTATGATTCGGACCAAAGTCGATAATGTTTCCTGCGATTGCTAGTTTAGCAGCAGTTTTTAATGGATTTACTGCTGATTGAGTGAGCTGAGTATATTTACCGTATTGCTCCAACATAAAGCGATTAAACTCCTGTTTTTCTTTTTGATAAATGGATTTTTCCGGATGATGTGTTGCAATTAAGCGATTTAGTTCAGCAGCCATTTCTGGATTTGATACACTTTGATCCACTGCTCCAAGATATGCCAAAAAGGACTGAATTATATCAAGTTTCTCTGTTTCTGAAATATTTACCGTTTTTAAATGTCGTTGAATTGACTTCAACTGACACATCAAGCATTCTGAATTCATCTTTTTGGTTCAAAGGTGAGATTATTTCCGTTGAATTACAATGATAAATCCTATTTTATTAGGTTCTACTGAAAATTTCGTGGCGGATACTAGTATAAAGAGTATGAAATTTGTAAATTTATACCAAAATAGCTATTAAACATATTAATATAAATCATAGTATAATGCCGATGTAGATTCAACACCGATATGCGAAGCAAAGCGTAACATATCGGTAGTTTTGAATCACAAACGGTATTGCAAAAGAGACAACTATGGATATAATGGAAATAAACACAATAGGGTTGCGTATATTTACAAGTTATACCCCATGCTAAAAAAATCACGGAATCACTTTGAATATATATTTTTTTAATATACCTTTGTGATATAATAATTAAGAACATGAAAAACGTATCATTAAAGATTGACGATTCGATTTTTGGAGAAACAGAGAAAATACTTTCAAAAATCAAAAAACCTCGAAACAGATATATCAACGAGGCAATAGAATATTACAACAGACTCCAAGTAAGATTACTTTTAGAAAAACGACTTAAAAAGGAATCGGAATTAGTAAAAGAGGATTCTATGACTATACTTAAAGAGTTTGAGGAGGTTGATTATGTCGATTAAACAATTCGAAATTTGGATCGCAGACTTAAATCCTAAAATTGGAACTGAACCTGGCAAAACCAGACCTGTTTTAGTCGTTCAGACTAACTTTTTGAATAAGGTTAATCATCCTTCAACTATCATTTGCCCTATCACAACAAATGTAAAAACTGACGCCGAGATTTTAAGAGTTAATCTTAAAAAAGGGACTGCCAACTTACGCCAAGACTGTGACATTATGATTGACCAAGTGAGAGCAATCGACAATAATAGACTTGTTAAAAGTACTGGAAAATTAGAAAAAGAATTAACCAAGATTGTAAAAGATAACTTGAAAATAATAATGGATTTAGAATAAAGCACGGCGGCATAACAATACCTATACTACATACCGCAATTAGTTGTAAACATGAATATTAATGCTATTAATTAAATATATTTGTAAACAGAAAGATTATTGATAATAAAGCGGTACGCAGCTTAGCAGTAACCGTTCTAATTTCATTCAACATTAATAATTCAATCATTACCCATATAGCCAATGTGTGTGCCTTTGTTGTTTTTTTATTTAATCCTTTTATGGAACCGCTCAATCTTGTTTTGATTTCCCTGAACGTAGATTATATCGCCTTGTTTTAACACTTCTGTGGGCTGAATAGAGTCTAACATTCTTTCTTTTCGTTTAATACCCAAGATATTTATCCCATATTCTACTCTCAAATTCAATTCTTTCAGGGGCTTACCTAAGCACTTATTACTGTCAGAGTTGATTCTAAGACAGGTTATATTGAAATCGGAAATATTCTGCGCTCGACAGGTTTTAGGTCGTTTTAATTCTCCTTTAAAAAGTTGGTAATTGTCTGCACGCACCTTGTCTATTAATTGGTTGATATCATCTTCAGGAACAAGAAAATTTTGAAGCACGTTAGTGAAAATTTTAACTGAAGTTTCAAATTCTTCCGGTATTACTTCGTCAGCACCTAATGCTATTAATTCCGAAGTATTTTTGAGGTATCTTGTTCGTACCACCAAGTATAATGATTCCGAATGTAACCTAATATTTTTAATAATGGTTTTTATTTCATGATTATCTGAAATAACTATTACCGCAGCTCTAGCGTCAGATAGGTGCACAACTTCAAAAATATGGTCTTGAGTAGCATCGCCGAAAATTACAGGAAGTCCCTTAGCTTTTTGTTGACGAACTATTTCAGCATTCATCTCAATTACTACATAAGGTATATTACTTGCTGCTGCTGCCTTTGCTAAGTTACTGCCATTTACTCCATAGCCAATAATTACTAAATGATTCTCTAAATTATTTCCTTCTATTTCCGACATGCTTTTATCAGAAACTAATGAGGGGGCAAACCCAATTTTTTTAGATACCCCGATAAATCTATTGGCAATCCGTTCGGAAAAAATGATAATAAACGGTGTTAATATCATGGAAACAATAGATACTGACAAGAAATATTGGTTGGTTTGAGCAGTTAATAAATTGTATTCGATACCCACCTTAGATAATATGAAAGCGAACTCACCGACTTGAAAAAGAGAAAGCCCTGTCAATAAAACTGTCCTTGTTGGATATTTTAATGCAGCAACAGCAAGACCCGCAATTATTGATTTGATAATAAATATCAAAAGCACTAAGAATATTATTGTTAGAATGTTGTCAATGAAAAAGTTTAAGTCAAGCATCATGCCAACTGACACAAAAAAGAAACTCGTAAATAGCTCCCGAAATGGCAAAATAATACCGGTTGCCTGATGACTATATTCTGATTCAGAAATGATTAAACCTGCAATGAAAGCCCCTAATGCCAATGATAGACCAATTTCAGAAGTAAAAAACGCCACGGCAAAGCATAGCGTAAATGTGACCAATAGGAATAGTTCTTTACTATTGGTTTTAGCTACTGCATGCATCAGTTTAGGAACAATATAACGTGCGCTAATTACGGTAATTACTATTATAATAACGAATTTTAAAACTAATGAAAGAATGCTCATTCCAATATTTGTTGATTCACCTGCAATAAGCGGTGTAATGAGCATCATCGGAACCACAATAATGTCTTGAAAGATTAGAATTGCAAGAGCATTGCGACCATGTGGCGCTGAAATTTCTTTTCTATCTTGTAAAGTTTTTAAGACAATAGCAGTGCTGGATAATGAAAAAAGAAAGCCAACAAAAACAGATTCACTCCATGAGTAGCCAAGAAAATAATAGATTAAGCCTGTCACTATTGCAGTTATACTAACTTGCAAGAGTCCGCCAATAAAAACAGTTTTCTTAATTGAAACCAATTGTTTTATGGACAGTTCCATTCCAATCACAAAAAGCAAGAGAATTACACCTATTTCAGATAAAACTTCAACTTCTTCAACGGCATTAATTAGACTTAATCCATAAGGGCCGATTATTATTCCTGTAAGCAAAAAACCTATAATAGAAGGCAATTTAAGTTTTTGAAGCACAAAAACAATTACGGCTGAAAACCCTAATAGTATAAGTATATCTTGTAGTAATGGGAAATGCATCAGTTTGCCTTGTCTTTAAATCGTTTAATTTCTTTTTTCATTATACTCACTTTTGACCATAATATCGAAATCATAAGAGCTAGTCAGATTACGATTATGTGGTGAATCAATAAGATTCTTTCTATGTCGCTGCCTGTTAAGGCAAATATCATTTTTAAATATTTTGGTTCTTGTCGATTTTACAATAAGAAACAACTCGTTTATATACACAGCCCACTCACAAAGCCGTGAAACACAATCTCATACATCCACACATTAAGCATTTGCAATTACAAATGAGTTTACCTATTTTCTTGCGAAAGGTAACATAAATCATGCAATTTGTAGCAGATTTTAAAATATTTTTGAATATTTGGACTTATACTAAACCATACCTTTAAAATCAGCAGATAATTGAGTTTGATAATCAGTAAGAATAGACATTGCTTTTTTCAAGGCACTTATTTCAAATTCAGATAATTCATCTGTTTGCATTTCGTTTGCGGGTTTTTCTCCTTGCAAAATTAAATCAGCTTGCAATTCAATGCGTTTTCCCATCAGGAAATCATAAACTTGAAGCAAATCGTTTTCTGCTGCGGTTGTGATTTGATTATTTTTTGCTGCCAGCTTTAATCTACTTACTGTATTTGTCTCGTATTCAAGACATCGCAAGCTGTAAATCCGAGCAAAGCCAGTAAGCGGAAGCATGATTTTTTTTATGTTTATTTCATCAGCAGTTACTGATGGCATTTTAATTTGTATTATTATTTGCGCCATGTGCTGAAAGAAAACCGCTTTGTTTTTCACTTCAGTAAGGATATGTTTTTGAAGCTCCTCAACAAACTTATCTTGCCCATAAATTAATTTCATGTCAAAAAAGATGGAGGCATCTAACAAACTTTCCGGATCGCTTTTGTGTATCCATTTTGTAAAATATGCTTTCCACTCAGACAATGGTTTATTCCATTTCGGATTATTGGCCATAATTTCGCCATCACACAAATGAATTCCTGCCCGATGCATCAAATGATTTACTCGATTTGCCAACTCCATAAAATAAGTAATCGCATCTTGATTATCCGCAAATTCATCATCAAAAACGATGGCATTGTCTTGATCTGTTAGCAAACTTTGTTCTTCCCTAGCTTCACTACCAAGTGCGACAAACGCAAAATCACAAGGAGCATGTCCAATTTCATCAAGCGCAATTTCCATGGCACGATATGCAATGGCATCCACCACCGAGCTAATTAAACGGGTTAAATTTTCTGGTTTAACACCACCGCTGATCATACCGCGAATCATTGCCGGGACTTTCAGAAAAATTGATTTTATATCATTTTCTGTATATGAATTTTGAATTTCCTGTAATAAAACACTAATTGCATTTCCGTATGGGTTGATTATTGCAGTTTTAGCAATTGCTCCAGTAATTTTATTTTGTGCATTTTTAAAGCACAGAAAATTGGTGTTTTTTGTTTTAAATGTATTCAGCAATTCAGGCATTAAGGCATCTTGAGTAATGAAAGGAATCGGAGCGGTCATTATCTCGCTAATCTGATCAACGAGCGCCACTCCATCAGAAACTGCTCGTTCGCAAATATCTGCATGAGTAACGATGCCAATATATCGTTGATTCTGTTTCACGAGGATAAATGCTTTTTTATGGCGTGTCATTTTTTGTGCAGCGGCGGAAATCGAGAAATCTGACTCACATGAAATAACAGATTCAACGTATTGATTTATTGGCTGATTCATCATTATCAATGCATTTTCAATGTCCTTTGTAAGATTATGTTCGGCAATTTTTATTCGTTGCTGAAGCCCAAGTTCACGTGTTGTAACAATAACTCTTGTTTCATTTTGCGCATAGGTTTTACTTAATGAAATAACCATTTCTTTTGGATTTCCATCATGGGATTTTAGATGTCCTTCAAGGGTTACAGATTTTCCAGGTTCTTCAATACGTTTTAGCATAGACTCCCAGGACATATCAAATAAATCATCAGAGCGTAATTTTAAGAGTTGTTCTGTTTGATATCCTGAAAAGAGTGCAAAGGTTTGATTTGCGTAAACCACTTGATTATCAACCAATAACAAAGTTCCTTCAGTGGATGCTTCAACCAATGATTTGAATTTTTCACGAGATGATTTCAAGTCTTCTTCTGCCTGTGTCCGCTTCGCTTCGGTGCGAAAACTTTGTCTGATAATAAAGAGCAAAATAAGCGCAATAATGCCTGTAATGACAAGCGATATATTAACAATCTGGTTTTTTAATGCAGCAATATCCTCTCTCACATCTTCAATATAAATTCCAGTACCAACGATCCAATTCCATTCAGGAAATGCTTTTACATAAGATATTTTCTGAACAATGTGACTTGTATCATCCCTCAATTGCCAATAATAATCGAGATATCCTTCTCCAGATTTTTCGGCAATGCTTGCAGCTTCAACAAATAATTTAAACCCATTCGGATCTTCGTAATCTACCAATGATTTTCCGTTTAAATCTTTTCTGTAGGGATGCATCACCATTTTTGGACTCATGTCGCTAATCCAGAAATAATCTTTTCCATCCAGTCCATATCTCATCAGCTCAATTTTCGATGCAGCAAGTTGTTGAGCTTGTTCTTTTGTATAAATTGAATCGGTATAATCATGATAAAACTCGTCAATTAAGCTCCATGCGGTATTAGTAAGTTCCCCAATCATTTCTTTTTTATTATCCATCATGTTCTTTTCGACAATGGGAATAATAAACAGCCAAACAGAAAGAAAAAACAATAATATAGCGACAATGGAAGGGAGAATAATCCCAATAAATACACGGCGTAGTGAGTTGTTCTTCATAGCGTTATATCTTAAATACGAATGACACGAGACGTTTTTTCTATTGTATCAATAATTAAAAATCCTTGTTTTTTACTACCTCTCGTAATCGAAGGACAGATAAGTATCGTTTGCTCATCTACATTACATGCTTTACCAAATTTAACTTTTTGAATTTTCATTTTGGTTACACACAATAATCTTGATGCATGGGCATGTCCTGCAACTGCAATATTTGACTGATTAGTTTGCATAAAATCAAAGTGCGGAATATAATCTGTTGGTGTTTTGCAAAAGCTAGTCTGCATTCCTGACAAATTCGGATATATGTAATGTGTTGCAAGTACATTTCCGATATCTGTTTTCAATATCCGAAATTGGCTTAATGTTTTTAGGTAGGAAATATCCTCATTTGTTAGCATCGGCTTAAGCTCAGATTTATCATAATCCCAAAGTTTTGAATTTGCAATTTCCCGTTTTTGAAAATAATCAAGTTCATAAAAATCAGGAGGAAATTCAAACTCCGGTGAGATTTTGGGTAAAGACTCAGAAGCATCCAAATCATGATTTCCAGGGATCACAACATCACAATATTTCCTCACAATTTGCATGCATTCATGAGCATTTCTTTCATCATGATAATTGTAATACAGCGGGTTATACCCGCAAATATCTCCAAGACAAATTAACTTATCAACTTTGTATTTTCCCAAATGATTCATTGCAAGCCTTAAACTTACAATGTCTTCATGGATATCAGAAATAAAAGCCAGTTTCATGCACAAATCTCTTAGTAAACATTATATATTTATAAACGTGAGTTTGGCTTAATTTGTTACACCATTTATTAATTAAAATTGCAAGTATAATGCCGATGTAGATTCAATATCGATAGGCGAAGCAAAGCGTAGCATATCAGTAGTTTTGAATCACAATCGGTATTACAGCCCTTCACTAAAAAAAATAGTATGCCTACATCAACCTACTCAAATGCTTCAATAAATTTCGTGTTGCATTTACTGGTTGAATCTACCTCCGGGAGATTTATTGGATTTATAAAATATTTAGATATATTTGTATTAATTCAATTAAATAAAACTAATGACAAAATGCAATTATATTTTTACATGCCACTATATCAGCCTATTACAAGAAGGGCAGCTATAGATATAATGTAAATAAACACAATAGAGTTGCGTTTATTTACAAGTTATGCCTTTATTAGAAAAAACAGAATATGAGAACACCAATAATCATAAGAGACAAGATTTTTAAATACAAAAAAGACGCTCTTTTGTATTTTAAAACGAAACTTAATTCTTATGACTTTGGGGAAATATTAAATGAAGATGACACGGCAGATATAACAGCATTACTTTTTGAAAATGAAACAAGAAAAGATAAAATTGGCAATGGAATAAAGGAAATTAAAATTGGAAAAGTACAATTTGGAACTAAATGTTTTCAGATTATACGGAATAATTTAACATCAGAGAATTTTTCCTATGTCTATTGTATAAATGGAGACCCGAAACCTTTCACAAAGTTTAGTCACGCTTGTAGAAATGCAATTTATAAAGATTTACATAGTGTAAAACAAAGGTACTTTGACCAAAATTCAATAAAAGGAAAAGTTAAATGTCAGGAAACAGGAACATTAAGTTCTTGGACAGAATTAAATGTTGACCACAGACAACCGAATACATTATCCATAATTATTGACAGGTTCATTGAACTTCAAAAAATTGACTTGAAAAATATTGAATATAAAACTGACCGAGACAATAAAACTATACTTGCTGACAAAAATTTAGAAAACAAATTTCGAGATTATCATATGGGAAAAGCAAATTTAAGAATTGTTAGAAAAGAAAAGAATCTTGGACGTTCTCATCAGGGAAGAGTAAAAAATCAAAAGAAGGATTTGCGAATAGAAAAAGAATAACAAAGGCCAATCGAGTAGCCTGCCGATAGGCTAATGCCTATCTGAGAGCCTCTCACACCACCGTGCATCAGCCAGTTGGCTGACACGGCGGTTCTTTAAAACATGGGGAAAAGCGAATTTTTGTAGTTATTTTTTGGAAACCGCTCGATACAAATTAAGCATTGAAATGTAGCCTCTTTTAT
>JAYEFQ010000038.1:0-21159 GCA_034658655.1 Bacteroidota bacterium | reverse complement strand
TTAGTTTATGCCCGCTCATCATATAACTGCTAAAAAAAGCCTTAATGAAAACCTTAATTTTCTTAATGCCTTAATGGTAAAAAGAAAAGCATCAAATAACAAATAACAAAAAAATAACAAGCACCAAAAATCAAATCCCAAACAATTGTATTGTGCTAAACTGCTGAAATCTTAATGAAAACCTTAATTTCCTTAATGCCTTAATGGTAAAAAAAAATCCATCGCATCCCGAAAGCTTTCGGGGACGCATGCTCGTTTTTTTCTATCGAATGACAATCGTTCCCTTTTTCCAACTTTCAACTTTTCACTTTATAAACTTTCAAACTTTTAACTAAAAACCTACAACCTCCTATCAAACAGTCGAAAAGCAAGCAATAGTGATTCTTCAGAATGATCTTCATATCGCACCTCAAGTGCATCTGCCAAATTTGCCGCAACAATTGCAACATCTTTTTTAGGAAATGCCTTTTCGGATAACACATTTAAAAAGCGAATCACTTTAAAAGTATCAAAATATCGAAATAATCGCTTTAAGTAAGCTTTTTCATCAGACACATTTTCTCGTGCATCCAAAATTGCATCCCACAAATAAATTCGATGCATATAATTTTGAACTGTTTTAGGAAATTCATCCATTGCAATATTAAAACTTGCAGAATCCATTTTATATGTTCTATTCAAAAGTTTCACAAGATCAGAAAGAACTCGAAAACTTTTAAAACTATACACATCGTATCCACCTTCTTCACGAATTTTCTTCACCTCGGTTCCGGTACCAAACGGAACTCTGTCAGAAACCCGACCTGAAGGATAAACTGCAGGAAGATTACATTCCCCGAGTATCCCGTTTAATTCAATTTTATTGAGAAAGTAAAAATCTTCACCTGCATTTTTTCGGTTCATTCCACCTTGCTCAGCATAAGCTTTAGCTTTAACGGCAAAACATGACCCAATTGAATAAAAATAATGCGGATATCCGCTCCACTCCATCGCATGGCGAAAATAACGGAGATACAATTCATACAACACAACAGGGTCGTCGGCTTCCTGATATTGATGTTCAAAATAAATGGTTGCTGCATCTTGTTCAGGACATTTTTGGAAATGCTCTCGAATAGCTATCAAATAATTTCTTGAGACTACAGCATCTGCATCCAAAGAGACAATAATTCCTTGCGAATTATCAATGGAATTAAACCGACGTACAGCGACATCCATCCCATACTTTCTGGCAGACCCTGGCCCTGCAACTTTTTTCGGAAAAAGCTGCCAACACACATGCAAACGGATAAAAGGATGATCTAGCGTTTTAGCAAACTCTGTATAATGCTGAAAATCAGTTAGGTTTCGATTAATTATTTTATCTTCTTTATCCTCTGAAGCATTAAAAATCAGAATAACATCTACCTGACACTCAGGATCATCATTATGCATTAAACCAATAATAGTATCTTCAATATCTGGCTCATTATAAGCCGGAATCACAACAGCCAGTTCCAGATTATCCGGAACCGGCTGTTTAATTTCATCGTCTTCAGTTTGAAAACGCTTAAAATAAGTATCTGCAAATGCCATAATTTCAATTATTTCTCATCATCAATTTCGTAGCGAGAATTCAAAAACCGCAGAACTTCTTTGGTAATATCCATTGCCTGATTTGAATACAGTACATTGGTACCAACTGCATCACCAAGAATCAAAACGAAACGATCTTTATTAATTATTTCAATATTATAAATCACTGAATCATACAAGCGCTGCGTCATATTCTCCTGTTCTTGCGCTAATTGTATTGACAGATTCTCCTGTAACATCTGCAATTCGTTTTGTTGATTCATCAAATCTTGTTGTTGTGCTTCCATGCTTGCCTGACTCAAAAAAGACCCAGTTTCCATCTTCTTTTGAAAAGCAGTGTATTCTTTCTCAAACTTCAACATTTTATTCTGAAAGGTAGATTCTGCATTTTTTTGTTTTTGCAATAAATCTTCATTCAATTCCTGTGCAAGTTTATATTCCAATAACAATGTATCCAGTTTCACTACTGCAATACGCTCAGAAATAATGGTTTCTGCTGTATCCATTATGGCAGAATCACTCATATTATTTTTAGATATCACACCATCCTGTCCCTTAGGCTCTCCGATAAAATGTAAAACAAACAATGCAATAATACCAAGCAGTAAAATCACATTAAAAACAAGAATTCTGTTGTAAAGCTGCTTAAAATCTTTCATAGTTTAAAAATTAATTATCATCTTTACGCAAAGATAAAATTTTGCATCGGAAATCATGCAAATAAATTTAATTTTTCCTTTAAGAGAGCAAAATATAGTCGATGTCTCTCACTTACAAGGATGATTTCCAAGCAAAACCGAACCGAATTTATACTGAGGAAACTGAAGGAAACAAATAAAAACAGATACAAATGATTAACACAAAACTACTCAAGCCACAGAGCATAGTCGTTGTTGGAGGATCTGATGATGTGCAAAAACCAGGCGGGAAAGTATTAAAAAACCTAATTGATGGTGATTTTAAAGGTAATTTGTACGTATCAAATCCTAAAGCTGATGAGATACAAGGATTAAAATCCTATCGTAATATTGCAGATTTACCACAAACAGATTTAGCAATTCTTGCAATTCCTGCAAAATTTTGTGTGGATACGATAAATTTGCTGATAGACGAAAAAGCAACTCGCGCTTTCATTATTTTGTCAGCAGGTTTTAGTGAAGAAAATGAAGCTGGTGCAGAAATTGAAGCAAAAATCGTAGAAAAAGTAAACTCCGTAAATGGATCATTAATTGGACCAAACTGTGTAGGTGTATTGAATGAAAACTACACAGGCATTTTCACAACTCCAATTCCACGATTAGATCCCAAAGGTGTCGATTTCATTTCAGGAAGTGGAGCAACCGCAGTGTTTATTATGGAAAGCGGTGTCCCCAAAGGACTCAGTTTTTCCTCTGTATGGTCGGTTGGAAACTCTGCACAAATGGGCGTTGAAGCAGTGCTACAACATCTTGATGAAACCTATGAAGCGGGCGTTTCATCTCCGGTAAAATTGTTATATATTGAAAATATTGACAAACCAGACATGTTGCTCAAACATGCATCCTCACTTATTCGTAAAGGATGTAAAATCGCTGCCATAAAATCAGGTGGCTCTGAGGCCGGAAGTC
This sequence comes from Bacteroidota bacterium, assembly GCA_034658655.1. GTDB lineage: Bacteria > Bacteroidota > Bacteroidia > Bacteroidales > ML635J-15 > JAQIBY01. The sequence continues at coordinate 17,977 of JAYEFQ010000038.1, read as the reverse complement.
GTGCAGCATCATCACACACAGGCGCATTGGCTTCATCTGATGTTGCTGTTGATGCACTATTTCGTAAAGCAGGAATTGTACGCTGTAACGGTCGCGAAGAGCTGGCAAGCGTTGCATCCATTTTCATGCATCCTGAATTAAAAGGAAAAAAGATTGCAATTATAACCCATGCAGGAGGACCGGCAGTTATGCTAACCGACTCATTAAGCAATGGCGGTTTAGAAATACCACATCTCGAAGGCCCAAAAGCAGATGCACTCGTAAAAAAACTATTCCCCGGTTCAGCAATAGGCAACCCGATTGACTTTCTGGCAACCGGTACGGCTGAACAACTCGGACATATTATTGATGCATGTGAAAATGATTTCGATGAAATCGACGGAATGGCTGTAATTTTCGGAAGCCCCGGATTATTTCCTGTTTTTGATGTATATGACTTGTTGCATGAAAAAATGAAAACATGTAAAAAGCCAATCTACCCCATCTTGCCATCTGTTGTCAATGTAAAAGATGAAATTGAGGCCTTTGTTGCAAAAGGACGCATTAATTTCCCGGATGAAGTTATATTTGGCGATGCGCTTTGCAAAGTATTTAATACAGAAAAACCGCAAGCCGAAAAAATCCCAATGCCAGACATAGATACTGCAGGTATCCGCAAAATAATTGACAATGCAGACAATGGATATATTTCCCCTGATGAAATTGCAAAGCTTTTAGATGCTGCCGGAATATCACACTCTAACGACCGAGTTGTCAATAGTGAAGATGAAGCAATTGCTTTTTGTGAAGAATTTGGATATCCGGTTGTAATGAAAGTTGTTGGACCTGTACATAAATCAGATGTTGGCGGCGTTGTGCTGAATGTAAAAGATGAAGCAACTGTCCGTAAAGAATTTAAACGACTGATGCAAATTAAAGATACCTATGCGGTACAAATGTTTGAAATGTATTTCGGACAAGAAATTTTTATCGGAGCAAAACGTGAAGATAAATTTGGACACATGGTATTATGCGGACTCGGAGGTATTTTTATTGAGGTACTGAAAGATGTACAATCCTCCCTCGCTCCCATCAGCAAAGCAGAAGCCCATGGCATGATTCAGCGATTAAAATCGTACGGAATCATTCAAGGCGTTCGCGGACAAGAAGGTGTGAACGAAGCCATACTTGCTGAGCAAATTACTCGCGTTGCTGCATTAGTAAAAACTGCACCCGAAATTTTCGAGATGGACTTAAATCCCTTACTCGGAAATTCAAAAGAAGTGGTTGCCGTAGATGCTCGTATTCGTATTGAAAAGGATTAACACATTCCAAATAATTATAAAAAAACGCTCGAAAATTCGGGCGTTTTTTTATACCTTTCATTTCAAGAAAATCTTAGCTTTGCGACATGGAATCATTACGTGCATTATACCGAATCGGAAACGGCCCATCATCAAGTCATACCATGGGACCAAAGAAAGCTGCAGAACAATTTCGCAGCAAACATCCTAAAGTGAAATACTTTAAAATTTGGTTGTACGGATCACTTGCAGCAACAGGGAAAGGCCACCTTACCGGAAAAGTGCTTGAAACGTGCTTTAAAGATACTAAAATGGAAATTGTATGGGAACCGAAAACATTTCTGGACAAACACCCGAATGCCATGAAATTCGCTGCCTATAACAACAACATGAAAGTAATTGATGAATGGACAGCATATTCTGTTGGAGGAGGTGCTATAATTGATGATTTCAGTGAAGAAAACCATCAATCCGTTTATCCACATAAAAACATGAAAGAAATATTAAAGTGGTGTAACAACAACGGAAAGCAATTATGGGAGTATGTAGAAACAAATGAAGGTCATGAAATTTGGGGTTTTCTTTCAGATGTTTGGTCTGCAATGGAATCATCAATAAAAAGAGGACTTGAAACTGAAGGCACGCTAGAAGGCGGACTAAAACTTCCACGCAAAGCACATATTTACAAGCTTCGTGCTCAGAACTTTGCAGGTCAAGTAAAGCGCCGAGGAATGCTTTTCGCATATGCACATGCCGTATCGGAAGAAAACGCTGCAGGAGGAGAAATTGTTACAGCACCAACTTGTGGAGCATCAGGTACTTTACCGGCTGTTATAAAATATCATAAAGTATTTAATAAACATGGAAAATCTTCAATTTTAAAAGCCTTGGCAACAGCAGGTTTAATTGGCAATATTATCAAAACAAACGCCAGTATTTCAGGAGCAGAAGTTGGATGCCAAGGCGAAGTTGGTACCGCATGTGCAATGGCATCAGCAGCTTGCGCACAATTATTTGGAGGTACCATTTATCAAATTGAATATGCTGCAGAAATTGGGCTCGAGCATCATTTAGGTTTAACTTGTGACCCACTTTTAGGATTGGTACAAATTCCATGCATTGAACGAAATGTTTTTGCAGCTGCCAGAGCATTAAACCACGCAAATTACGCCTTACTATCCGACGGAAGACATCGAATCAGTTTTGATGAAGTGGTTGAAACAATGTGGAATACTGGACATGATTTGCCATCATTCTACAAAGAAACATCACTTGGTGGACTTGCCTTATTTAAAGGAATTGCTGAAGCCTAAGGCATTTGATTAAATTAACACTTAGGGGTTGTCAATAAAAATTTGACCATAATCTTATGATTTTAAATTCCGTTTTATTTTTCGTATATTTGCGAGAAATCAAAATATAAAATATGTTCAAATACGGATTCAACTTAATAATCGCTATTTTTATTATTAGCAGTGCTTTTGCGCAATTAGAAACCAGAAGTTTTAATTGGGACAATACAGATCGAGATTATTTAGAATATATTCCAACCGACTATACAGGAACAAATCCCGTTCCCGTGGTATTTGGGCTTCATGGGCTAGGCGACAATATGAATAATTTTTACAATGTAGGAATGAATTTCATTGCAGACACTGCCGGATTTATTCTCATTATCCCGCAAGCAGAAACCTTTTCAGCATATGGACAAACTTCAACAGCATGGAATTCAGGAGCTTCATCATATGGCATTACACCAAATGAAGATGTTGATGATACCGGCTTTTTAATGGCTATTTTAGATTCATTGGAGAACAATTACAATATTGATACAGAATCTGTTTATTTCTTCGGATTCAGCATGGGCGGATACATGTGCAACCGATTGGCAGCAGAAGTTCCTGATCGGATAAATGCCATTGCATCGGTTTCTGGAACAATAGGAATCAACTTTACTCCGGAACCATCCGATCAACATTATGTCGCCTGCCTGCATTTCCATGGGACTGCAGATGAAACAGTACAATACACAGGAAATACCTCAGGAATGGATGCAGACGAATTGGTTGAATTCTGGAGAAATCATAATGGAAATGATGAAACTCCAGTCTTTTATGAATACCCAGACAACCAATCAGATGGTTTGACTTTTGAGCGATATGTTTATCCCAATGGACAAGCTCAGGTAGCACATATTAAAGTAATCGGCGGCGATCATGCATGGTATTATCATCCGGTTAACGACATTGATTATGGAAAAGAAATATGGAAATTTTTGCACTATCGCTTTTCTGAAGACCTAAGCTCCATTACTGACAGCAAAACAGATTTAATCTCTTTTTATCCAAATCCTGTTAAAGATAAACTTACCATCAAAAATCTTAATGAAACACAATCCAAGGTCAGTTTATACAATACGTTGGGTACAGAAATTGACAAAAAAGTTATTAATAAGAACGGGACATTTGATTTAAGCAAACTATCTAAAGGCATTTACTATTTGCAAGTTTCAAATAACAATGAAATCAAAACATACCCCATAATCAAACAATAATAAAGTAAAAAATTAGTTCAAACACCGAAGTTTATGAACAATTAAGGACATAAACTGTATAATTATTGAAAACAAAAAAGAGGAATTCATTATGTCAACAATTGCTGAATTAGACAAAATTGCTATCAATGTAAAATCACACAAATTATTAAGACAATTAATAGATGAAAACCCTGAGTTAGAAATCATAATGCGGGAATCAAAAAATGAAACGGAAGCATTAATTGGCGTTAGAAACATGGCAATGAGAGAGTTAAGAAACTCCCCGAATGCTTTAGCATATTATGAGAGAGAAAAATCAGGAAGAAACGCATTAAACAAATTAAAATGGAAAGATATAGCCAGCATTCGCCTATTGGACTATGTTAACAATGCAAATGCAGAATATGAAGATCTAAATTTACATGGAGAAGTAGCCGTAAGCAACCCGATAAAATTATTATGGCTAGCAGTTGCAAGAGGAACCGGCGGTGCAAAACCCTACTTTTTTGATGATATGATTCAGCTATTCAGGCAATTTTCAGGACATCAGAAAAAGCAAATCTACAAACGGGAAACCATTCTTAACTGGATGAATCGCTGGCCAGTTGGCACAGACCCACGAATTAAGCGTTTACGCGAAGAAAATCGAAATCGCATTATAAATATCATCATACAAAAAATTGATACCGGAGAAATTACTGATAAAAAATATTTCTTTAAGGATGAAAAAAGCCATGAAGAAAAATTTCTATCGATGTTAGAATGGTGGAACGAAAAAACCTTTCATTTGCGTTTTGCTGTTCGTACACCAGAACTATTGAATGAATTCTTGGATTTTTCTTTAGATCCGGACACAATGAAATTATTAAAACGCGCTAAAGATAAAGGAATTCCTTTCTTTGTAAATCCATACTATTTGTCTTTACTACACGTAAGGGTTCCCTATTTTGCTATTGGAGCTGATTTAGCAATTCGACATTACATTTTATACTCTGAGCAACTCGTTGAAGAATTTGGACAAATCCAAGCTTGGGAAAAAGAAGACATTGTAGAACCTGGCAAACCAAATGCAGCCGGTTGGATACTTCCCTCCCATCATTCCGTACACAGACGATATCCGGAAGTTGCCATTCTTATTCCAGATACGGTAGGACGTGCATGTGGTGGACTCTGCTCAAGCTGTCAGCGAATGTACGATTTTCAACGAGGAAATCTGAACTTTAATTTAGATAAACTTAATCCCAATGAAACTTGGCCGGAACGTTTGAAACGGTTCATGAAATATTGGGAAGATGACACTCAGTTAAGAGATATCTTAATTACAGGTGGCGATGCCTTAATGAGCTCAAACAAATCATTAAAACAAATTTTAGATGCAGTTTTAGAAACAGCAAAAAAGAAAAAAGCAGCAAATTCAAAACGTAAGGAAGGCGAAAAATATGCTGAGATTTTACGAGTTCGACTCGGAACCAGACTCCCAATTTATTTACCTCAACGCATTGGTAATGAGCTAATTTCCATCTTAAAAGATTTCAAAAAAGAAGCTAAAAAAGTTGGCATTCAGCAATTTGTAATTCAAACGCATTTTGAATCTCCAATGGAAATCACACCAGAATCTGTAGTTGGAATTCAGGGATTAATTAGCGCCGGTTGGATGGTAACCAATCAATTGGTATTTACTGCATCCGCATCACGTAGGGGACATTCGGCACGATTACGACAAGCTTTAAATGACATCGGAGTTATGAATTATTACACATTCTCCGTGAAAGGGTATATGGAAAATTCATTCAATTTTGCAACCAATGCAAGAGCGGTGCAGGAACAAGTTGAAGAAAAAACACTTGGAGAAATTCCGGAATATCTGTATGAAGACATTAAAAAAATTCCCAATAATGCAGAAAACATCTGTCAAATGATTAATGACATTCGTAATGAAGCAGGACTGCCATTTTTAGGAACTGACCGTACCGTATTGAACTTACCCGGTGTCGGAAAATCTTTAACATACAGAGTAATTGGTATTACCAGATACGGCAGACGAATTTTAGCTTTTGAGCATGATGCAACACGCCGCCACAGTCCTGCAATTCATGATATGGAAAAAGTTATCATTATTGAATCTAAATCCATTAGTGAATACTTACAACAACTTGAAGAAATGGGCGAAAATCTGGAAGATTACCAAAGTATTTATGGATATTCTATCGGCGAAACTGAAAATCGAGTACCAATTTATGATTATCCCGAGTATGATTATGAAAGCACTGAGGAAATGACAAATCTTGGCGAGATTTAATACAGAATATCCCAAACTCTTGGAATCAATAAAAAAAAATCCCGAAAGCAACTTGCCTTCGGGATTTTTTAATTTGTATCAGCTTATATTTCTGTTTTTTGCACTGGAGCACCCAAATTCTGTCAGGGCTAAAGCCCATTATTCTTTCTTGTTCTTACTACCCCGACCTAAAGGACGGGGTTAATCAAATGCTTAATTCATCTGAAGCCGATTAACCCTGACATTTATGTCGGGGGTTATAGAATAAAAAAACACAATTGGGCTTTAGCCCTGATATACAGTTATGTATTATAATTGTGAAATCTTTCATATCCTTACTACCCCGACCTAAAGGACGGGGTTAATCAAATGCTTAATTCATCTGAAGCCGATTAACCCTGACATTTATGTCGGGGGTTATAGGATAAAAAAACACAATTGGGCTTTAGCCCTGATATACAGTTATGTATTATAATTGTGAAATCTTTCATATCCTTACCACCCCAACCTGAAGGACGGGGAAATTATTTGCTCCGTGTCCTTATCTTAAAATAAATTTCGAGGTTTTTACATGTTTTTCGCCGATAAATCGAACAAAATAGGTTCCTTTATCCAAATCACTGACATCCAAGCGAAGCAAATGATAATCGCCGGTATTTTCAATGCTTAACGAACGTAAAACACGTCCGTTGATATCAGAAATCTCCAATACTGCATTTTTCTCATTCAAATAATGCAAAGCAATACTCAAATTCCCTTTTGTTGGATTGGGAAATAATGAAAGTTTTCTTTTTGAATATTCGATAACAGAAGTCCCATCATCTACAACAAATAAATGCGGATTTGTTCCTCCCATATAGGGATGATTCTCACCGCGACCGCTTTCATCAGCAGCATGAATGTAATATTTAATTTCATCACCGGGATTTTGTCCAAGAATATTTGCCGTAAAAGTATTTCCACTTTCATTTGCCATTAAAACAAAACTCCAAGGTCCATCATTTACCGAATAATAAACCCTCAAACTATCGGCATACAACATATTCCCACCATAAGAGTTTATTTCTGCCGTTATTTCATAAACAGGCAAGTCATCTTGCACTCCATACAATGCGGAGTGAAAAATATGCAGCATCTCGATATCCGGCACTTCATGAGTTCTGCAATGCAAAGCATCAGTTGATTGCCATGCCGGCGCTGTAGTATTAGGCACCTCCACTATTTCATATCCGGGCATCGCAGTTTCATATACAGCAACTGCTTCATCATTCCAGTCAGCAGCACTACCTGATGCAGGAACAGGAACAAAAACATGCCCATTCATAATAAGTGAATTCGTATATGGCTGTCCATCTGGGGAATAAACCCGATACACTTCATAACTGTTTCCGTAAGATGAGGTTTGATTTGCAAAGAAATCAGCAGCCGCTTCGTAATCTTCATATCGATAATCAGTTTCAGGAACTTCTCCGACAAGCACTTTATCTACATCTAAAAACTTTGCCCAACAATCAATATGAAGAATATAATCATCCATAGGATCATCTACAACCATATTATCAGTAATACCAAGAAAATCTTCCATTCGGCTATTCACCTCTGCATCAGAAATACTGTTTTCTTCATAAACTAAAGTTGTTGACGCAGCCTTTCCCATTCCATCACACATATAATTACCACCGGTATGAACGACATCCATTCCAAATACCTCGACATCAAGTATTAACCCAAAATCTACTGGCATATTATTATCGTCCGGACGATTTCTATTGTACTCAAAGTTGACAATTCCAACTTCCTGCGTTTCACCATGCGCAATAAACCAGGGCGAAAAATCGCGTGTCCAATAAGTGTCAATTGGAATTTCATGATAGCTAACATTTTCAGTATTCACACCACCCGCGGAAAGATCTGTCTGAATACTACTTAAATCAGATGCCGAAGCATAAACTAAATAAACATGAGTAATCTCAGCAAGTTGCTGAATAAGTGAAATAGGAATTCCAAATCCACCATAATAACCAGATGGATAAGAAATAATTACTCCTTGATTTGGTTCCCATTCGGCAATGCTACGCACCGCACCAGCTGGTGGAGCTGTGGGAGTAATCTCTTTAACCGTTTTCACTCCATTTTTATGATTATCAAGTTCTTCCCAGGTAAGCATATGATATTTACTCTTCAAGGAATCAGGCAAATAATTTTGAGCATTAAGAGATAGTCCAGTGAACAAAATAATTGTCCAGATAATAAGATGTTTCATAAGATGCTATATTAAAAAGATGCCGCACAAAGGCGGCATCAAAAAAATTATTTTAAAATAACTAATTGTTCAGTATATGTTGTTTCTCCTGTTGATAATTTTACAATAAACAGTCCGTTTAGCAGATTTGCAACATCAAAAGCAACTCGGTAATTTCCTTCAGGACTTTCTTGTTGATAAACTGTTTTAATTACACGACCTGTCATGTCAATAATTTCCATTTTCACATCGCTACGTTCAGTTAAACTAAACTCAACATGTGTCATTCCTGCGGTTGGATTCGGCATTACACTAAAATTAAATTCATCCACCAGTGCATTAATTTGTTCAACCATTACGAGATTATCATGTGAAGGTAATAAAATATCATCAACCCAAGCAGCATCCTGTCCTCCATCTTCAACATTATCCTTAGAATATTCCCAAACAAAGGAATGCTGACCAACATCAACAGAAACCGTTTCTTGTGACCAATTCACTTCTCCATCCCATTGACCTTCCATAGTCCCATCAACGGAAAACGCTAAGTAATCATACCAATAATATGTTCCATACCAATCAGCACCTTCTTCGCAAGATACTTTTTTAAAGAAAGATAAATCGCCAGCGGAGGTAACATTTAGATTAATTGTTAACACAGAGCTTTGACTATGCGTAATGTCTCCAGATTTTGCAGCATGATCACCAGCATACACTTCATCTGTAACAATTACCCAAGGATAAGAAGGGTCATTTTCCCAAACGTAAGCAGTGAAATCATTTGATTCCCAAGTTTCATATTGCAATCCGATTGGTAAATTCGCAGTCATGTCGGCAGTATATTCACCTGCAGTATAAGACAAGGAAACCGGCATACTTGAACCTTCCTCAGAAAAAGCATCAACTTCAACGGTAAAGTTAATAATTTCATTCCCGTCAATTGCTAAAGCAGTTACTGCTGCATCAGTATCCGCACAAATGCCATTCTCAGTAATAAACAAATTCAGATTTCCAGTACTAGCTACATTGTGTCCGTTATTTTCCACTTCAAAACTGAGGACAACAGTTTCACCCGGATCCATAATTCCGTTTCCATTTCCTTCAGAATCATCCACGCTAACAAACGAAACTCCAAGCTCAGGAGCATTTACCGTCAGATTATGAACTGCAGCCCATTCGTTAAAATTATCGTCTGTAATTGTAAAATCAATAGCAATCATTGTTTGATCAACAACTCCGTCAGCAAGACTAATTTCGTATGCTGCATTGCCTGTAATTATTTCACCGGCAAGCATATCTCCAAACGCTTCGGCATAATCATTCAAAGTGAGTTCTGCAAAAGCAGTGCTAATATCTACATTTACAGCGACAGCAGTTTCAACGCCCACATTTTCAAGTGCTACATCCAATAAAACGGTTTCTGCATTATTCAAAAATCCATCATTGTTTCCAACTGCATCGTCAAGTTGAACAGATTTCAAAGTAATATAAGGTCCATCGGGGACAATAACCATAACGTCTTCCTGATACGTTACTTTATCAAAAGCAGTTACCGTTACTTTCATTGTACCGGGCTCTGTAAAAGGAATCATATCAACAGCAGCACTACCACCTGAAACATAAGCGGCACCAAGAATTACTGTTTCACCTTCCTCAACGGTTGATAAAGAAACAAGTGCATCGTCCACATCACAATTTACAGTAAAACTTTCCTGACCCACATTCAAAACATTCTGATGCGTAATCGTCATTACAGCAGGTGTTTTTGTCCGAACCATCATGGATGGATCACCAAAAATAGTCCAAGTGTCAGCAGTTTCATAACCTTGATTTTCTCCATACTCTTCAATCATATGAAACATTCCATTAAATGAAATACCTCCCATAGTGCGTTTTACATTATCCACATAAGATTCGAGCAAAATATCATTCATTTCATCTTGTCCGTCCATTGGAGGTGCCCATGCTTGGTTAATTGTTGATGCAAGAAAAGCCACAGCTCCAGAAGGCTCAGAACCGTTTGTTGCTCTCAGCCATGCTTCAGCAAAACAGGTATTATTTCTGAAGTCACCATTAACACAAGCCACACTCCAAATAAATGGGTATTTACCATTATTCGTCAAGTTATTTACATCAGTATTTGAGTAATTTGTATTAACCCAAGTCGTAGTTGAACCGTGTCCTACATAATTTGCGACACCAATCCCAGCATTCACAGCATTGGTAATAATTAAATTGTCACCACCATCTTGATTTGAATGCGTTACGGTATATCCATAGTTTTCCAAATCAGTACGAATATTATTCATATGATCCACATCAGACTCACCATCATCACCCTCACCATTAGTGCCTTCACTTGAAGCAGAACCAAGCGCATTTTCTAACCAAGTATTGGTCTCATCATAATCGCGTTCGTAATCGAGAATTTTTACAATTTGATTAGTCACTTGGTCACCTGTTTCAGCGCTTAAGCGACCGATAAAACATTCAACATAATAGTCATCACCAAGAATATAAGCATACTCATTATCACTATCATTTCCAGTTTGTGTTGTCGGAACTTGCGCAGCATCACCAACAAGCAATACATAATTTAATCCATTGTTATTAAACTCATTTGCGATATATGCTTTAATATCATCAGCATTCCCGATATCAGCAACATCTACCATTACTGTTTCAATTCCTTTTTCACGTTTCCAGCTCACATAATCAGCCATTTCATCCATAAAGTCACCATAAGAAATAACAAGCAAACGTCCAGGAGCACCTTCTTCAAGCGAAGTGTATTTTTCTTGAGAATAATTCAAGAAATGCTGTTTGTAAATGGCTTGAAAATCCTCAGAACATCCTTTAACAGAAGCATTTAACTCATTAACTCCTAGTTGTTGATTATAACTTACTTTAACCGTAATGTCAGTATAAATTCTTAAAGTTTTCTGAACCGGATTATATGCAAAAGGGAAAACACTTACTGCTTGTCCACGAACATCACGCATAATAAAAGGTGTGTTTAAATCCGCTTTATTCGCTGGCCAAAACGCATCTCGATTATAAATTTCTCCGTATTCATAAGCAACTTGCGAAGGATCTTGATTTCTGTAAATAACCCCTTTTGAAGGTGCAATTTCAATATTTTCGATTTCGAAATAATCAGAATATAAAATTTCATACTCAGTTGATCCTGTATTTGGAATTATTAAGGAGCTGGTAAGTTTTGGTAAATTTGGTGCTCCTTTTTCCAACATTGGACTTGCATCAGGAGCGTTTATAACAAAAGCCATACCTTGAGGCGTTTGTACACGTTTTAACCCATATGCGTTGACATTAAACTTAATAATGTCTGCATCTGCTGTTGATGAAATTAATTGGATTTCCGGATTTATTGGTTTGTTCTTTTGGATTTTAACCCATTCACCGGCATGTAAAAAACTGACAATAAAAATTGACAGCATTAAAACGCTAAATTTTTTCATTCTTTAAGACATTAGTTCGCTGCTAAGATAGTTAAAATGTAAAAAAGGATGCAGACAGACTTCAGTGAAGATATAATATTATACCATTTCCATTAATTACGATAAAAAAGCATTTTTTACGCAGCTTCCGACCAATCATTTGCAAATAATAAAAACTCCTCGTAGCAAGCTGACTAGGTATCTCAATGGAATATTTTATTTTCCATACACACCAAGGTGCTGGGAATATAACCCTTGATATCCCTCGACTACCGCTCGAAATCAGTTCAGCTAGATAATTTTGTTTGCAAAATCATAGTCTCACTGATTTAAACCTTATCCATACGCAAAATATCCATATATTCTATTTAAAAGAATATCACGAAGCAAAAAAGAGAATTCCGCGCATCAGTTTTAAGAAAACATTATGTTATTATTTCTGTGAATTTTGTTTCTTTATAAAAATTCTTTTGATATGGATACGGTGATATCATTACAAACGCTTGTGAAAAATTACGTCATGGGAACTCAGACAGTTCGTGCCTTACGCGCTGTTGACTTGAATATAAATCGGAACGAATATGTCGCAATTATGGGTCCATCTGGAAGCGGAAAATCTACAATGATGAATATTATTGGTTGTCTTGACAGTCTGACATCTGGGCAATACGTACTGAACGGAACCGATGTAAGCGAAATGAGCGATAATGAATTGGCAGAAATCCGAAATCGGGAAATTGGTTTTATTTTTCAAACCTTTAACTTGCTGCCACGCTTTTCTGCTCTGGACAATGTAATACTACCACTTGTTTATAGTGGAATGAAAAAGAAAGCACGAGAAAAACGAGCAACAGAAGTATTAGCATCTGTCGGTTTAGATGATCGAATGAAGCACAAGCCCAACGAGCTCTCTGGAGGACAACGTCAACGTGTCGCAGCTGCAAGAGCCCTCGTAAATAATCCATCAATTATACTTGCTGATGAACCAACCGGGAATCTTGATACCAAAACCTCGTTAGATATCATGCAACTTTTTGAAACCATTTATTCACAAGGGAATACAATCATTCTGGTAACGCATGAAGAGGATATCGCCAAACATGCCCGACGAATTATTCGTTTGCGAGATGGAAAAATAGAATCAGATACAGTAAACAATAAGCCTGCTATGCTTGTTAAGTCGGCAAATTAGTTATTATGGAAATGAAAATATATACAAAGCAAGGTGATAAAGGAAGCACCGGTTTGCTTGGGGGACATAAAGTCAAAAAAAACCACGAACGTTTAGATGCTTATGGCAGCATTGACGAACTCAACAGTTGGGTTGGAATGATTCGCTCCTACCCGATTCCTGATACAGAATTAAATATCCTGATTCAAATACAACATCGGCTGTTCATAATTGGCTCATATTTAGCATATGATGAAGAAAATGCCACAAAACCAGTAAGCAATTTGCCAATGGTTAGTGATGAACAAGTAAGTTTTCTTGAGCAGGAAATTGATCGGATGAACGATAGTCTTCCGAACTTATCAAACTTTATTATGCCGGGAGGCGATCCTCAATCAAGTGCTTGTCATTTAGCAAGAACAGTATGTAGAAGATCAGAAAGACGAGTCGTTGCACTCTCTGAATCAGTAGAAATCAACAGTGTTATTATTCGGTATTTAAACCGTTTATCAGACTATTTCTTTATTTTGGCGCGTTATCTTTCACATCAGCATAAAACAAAAGAAATTTTGTGGAAAAATGATGTTTGATATTAAAATAAAATATATTACATTCGCAGTTCGTTAAAAATATCAAGTTTAAAACAACGAATTTTTATGTATTGGACACTTGAATTAGCATCAAAATTAGAAGACGCACCTTGGCCAGCAACCAAAGAAGAACTGATTGATTATGGAATCCGATCAGGTGCACCCCTTGAACTTATTGAAAACCTCCAAGAAATTGAAGATGAAGGCGAATCTTACGATAGTATCGAAGATATTTGGCCTGATTATCCAAGTAAGGATGATTTTTTCTTTAATGAGGATGAGTATTAATTACAAAAAATTATTATTTAAAAAAAAACACTCGCTTATTAACGGGTGTTTTTTTTAAATCTATTCCTAACTTTTATAAAATTCTAACTTCCCAAAGTTTTAAACTTTGGAGAAGTTTTTTATTTAAAAAAGATAGATATTTTTTAAATTCCTAGTACATCTTTCCCTTGTTTAAAAACAATGTCTTTAGGGATACCGGCATCATTTACGCGATCTAGATCTGCTTGCAATGTTTCTCCAACAACGCCTTTTTCATCCAACCATTTTTTAGTAAAATCATAATTACCATCCCCTTGAGTTTGAATAATTAATCCTGAAAGTTCAGCAATAACCTCTTTCATACGCTCAAAGTTCACTTTGTATTGACTTTCATCATTACGTTCGATTGCTCCGTTTTCCATCAAATAATAAAACTCAATCATATTTGCTTTTCCATGAGCACTGGATGCACCAAAACGAACGGAACGGAAAATTCCTGCAAGAAAAGTAACATAATTATCTTTCAAATCTTTATCAGTAATAACTTCCATTTTATGCAACTGAGTAACGAGAAATAAACCAGTAATATCGGCTTTTGCCTCTTCTATGCCACTGTAATAATCAGCAAGTGCATCCCGAACCGTTTCATCGCTGTTAATGGTTTGTTTTACACCAAGCCCGTGTGCCACTTCGTGAAACATTACATTTTCAAAAAATGCATCAAAACTAATATTTTCACGTTGTTCTTCAACTACTAGCACTTCAGAAATAGGCACTAAAATTTTATCAAATTTTGCCTGCATTGAATTTTTCAGTTGTAATTTTCTTGAGCCTTTTTGAGCGTGTACCCGTGGGTCATTTGGCAAGTTAATGGCAATGTTTTTACCTCCTGCATTGCAATCACCACCATAATAAACAACATCATACACATTCATATCTGCATTGGCATGCGCTTCTTCTTGTTTATACTCCTCAGGAACAGGTAAAGACGCTTGTAATTCGGGCAAAAACTGTCCGAAATAAGCTAATTTTTCACTCCATTCAATGTCTTTAATTAACAATTGCCCCGAATGTGCAGAACGATTTCCCATAAATTGATCTTCATAGCTTTCAATCGGACCAACCACAAAGTCAATCATATTTTCCTGCATTTCCATCCAAGCCAAATCACTTGCGAGATAATCATCTGTACGGAAAGCTTCAGCACGTAATCTCAAAAAGTTTTCGAACCCTTCATCTTCTGCAAGATCAGCCGCTTTTTCAAGCAAATCAGCCGCTTTATTAATTTCATCTGCGAACGCTTCGTGATACCAAACATTATAAAAATCACCATTTTCATCGCGTTTTACAAGTGTGTACCATGAGTTTTTGTTTTCATTTTCCCAAGCATCAAATTCCGCTTTGGTAATGTCAACAGGATAATATTTTGCACCTTTAGGTTTTTCACCAAAGCCTTCCATAAAAGACTTATCACCATTCAATCTATCCCAAGGACCATAGTTAATACAAGCGTATTTACGCGTCGCTTCGTCATCAATATCTGCCAAAAATGCGTCTTTTTCACCAATGGCTTCCATCCAGAAAATTTCCTCCATGATGTCTGCAACATCAATAAGAATTCCAAGCATTTCTTTTTGATTATCAGACAAATAGCTTAAATCTGTCTTCAATTCCACTTCTGCATAATTATCAACTAACATTTCCATTTCCGTTTTTTCTGCAGCAGATTCTTCCTTTTGAGTTTCAGCATTATTGCAAGCAATTATACTGATTGTCAAAGCTCCAGCTACAACTAAGTACATAATCCGTTTCATAATTTTTCGTTTTTATTTCAGAATTTAAAGATAATGATTTGTAATGAAAAGACAATAATTACTTGAATAATTTTTAGTGGATTTGATTATTTACAATTTCCATTAGCGTTTTCAATCCAAATAAAAATGCGTAGATTCAACCAGCATAAGAACAAGGACATTATGTCATTCATGGTCTTATATGACCTTTAAAGGATACACGAAAACCTTAGCCTACATTATTCATGAAAAACACACAAAATCACTTAATGAAGTCTGTAAAGAAAAACCTTTAGATTATAAAAACAAAATACTACTTTTGAAATGTCATGAAAAAACAAGTTGTCAACAACAACCTTGTGAAACTTAACTTTTATCCTCATTATGAATCGATTTTTAGTTCTTATATTATTTGTGTTTTCTGCAGGATTTTCTCAATTAAGCGGACAATCTCTAAACAGCATTTGGTTATGTGATTTAGACGATGAAATATCCGAGACATCTGGGTTAGTTTGGGTTAACGATTCTTTATGGACACACAACGATTCAGACAATGAAGCAAAACTCTATTGCATTGACACAATTAGCGGAAATATTATCGGCGAAAAACAAATTATTAATGCCACAAATCAAGATTGGGAAGCAATTTCTGCAGATACTGATTTTATTTATATCGGAGATTTTGGAAATAACAACGGAAACCGTACAGATTTATGCATTTACAAACTTGACAAAACGCAATTTAGTGAAAGCAATACACTTGAAGCAGACACTATTAATTTCTATTATCCAAATCAAAGCAGTTTTGATTGGGAAACTTATGAACACAATTTTGATTGCGAAGCGATGATTGCAACTGGGGACAGCCTTTACCTTTTTTCAAAAAACTGGGAAAATGAAAAAACCTACCTGTATTCGCTACCAAAAATAAACGGCACTTATGCAGCAAACTTAAAAGACAGCTTAGATATTGAATCTCTTGTTACTGATGCGGCTTATCATCCAGAAACGGGGGAAATCTTATTATTGGCGTATAGTTCAAATTTATCCGCATCCTATCTTCATTTGCTGAAAAATTATACTGAAAATAATTTCTTTGAAAGCATTCACATGCAAATCAATTTGTCATTAGTAATGTATCAAACAGAAGGGCTGTGTTATCTCAATGGGAAAAAGTTTTTATTCTCAAATGAAACATTTTATAATGTGGATGCCGGATTGCGACGAGCCGACTTAAACGATTTAATTAATGTAATCGATGAAATAAGTGCAAAAACCAATCCTATATTTTATCCGAATCCCACAAAAACCAGCATTAAATTCCAAGGATGTGCACGATTCAAAACACTCAAAATATATGATATCAACGGAGCGTTAGTGTATGAAAAACCCATTACTACGGATTCCTTTTTCTTACAAACTCAATGCTTAAAAGCAGGAACTTATCACATTGAATACGAATCGCAATTTGAGCGTTTTACAGACATATTAATCATCGGATATTAATTGATTACTAGCGGAAAACATTAGGAAGTTGGGAAAAACGATGATGCGTAGTTGTGTTCCGAAAGCTTTCTGGAAGCGAGGAAAACGATTGTCATTCAATTGAAAGGGGAAACAATGGTCATTCGATAGAAAAAACGAGCATGCGTTCCGAAAGCTTTCGGGATGCGAAAAACATTAATCACAGCAGCCAGCCAGCAATTTAGCACAATGCAATCGTTTGGAGTTTGAGATTTGTTATTATTTGAATTTTTAAATTTTGAATTTGGTATCCCGCTATACAGCGGGATGGTTCAACATTATATTTTCGTTGCGTTCCTTCGTCTCTTACAAAAATATTGTTTCACGTATTTGGTGCTTTCTTCTCACAGATTTCTCACCGCTGGCTAGCGATTCGAAATGACCGCCATGCGTTGCAAGATGAAAAAAAAGGGCGATGACACTCTGCTTAATTTGACTCTTTATCATCGCCCTTTTTCCTCCCCAAAACTTCAAGAAATGTCATTTCGATGGAGCGTAACGAAGTGGAGTGACTGAGCGATACGCAGATCCGCGGGTCGGCGGAGAAGTGAAATCTGTTAGAGGTTTAGCACAATGCAACCGTTTGGGATTTCCCAAAAAGTTTTCATTAAGATTCTTTTCAGCAGTTAGCCAACACCTGCCTGACGGCAGTCAGGGTTTAGCACATTTTCCCTGACTCCTAACACCTGACTCCTAACACCTGACTCCTGACTCCTGACTCCTAACTCCTGACTCCTAACCCCTAACTCCTAAAACTGTCAATAGCATAAGCTCTGAAAAGGACAGTAATCACAATGAGTTTTTTCACTTGTCATGCAAAATGGTTTTTCCGGAT
>JAYEFQ010000037.1:0-21383 GCA_034658655.1 Bacteroidota bacterium | reverse complement strand
TAATACGGTACGTGGCAGGCTATACATAATCCCCTCTGCCCTATGCTTGTCCTCTGCATCTTTATCCGAAACTACATACCAACTTTTCTGGCATGACACCAAAACAAAAATCATTAATACAATTACAATTATTCTTCTCATAAGTTTATTATATCTCTAAGTTCATTTAATACCGATCCAAAGTTATTAATTAAATCGCTTGCAATCAAAGTCTCAGGTGCATAATTTTTTGCATATAAATCTCCGGCTGCTCCGTGCAAATATACAGCAATTATTGCAGCATCTTCAGCAGAATAATTTTGTGCTAAAAATGACAAAATCATCCCGGTTAATACATCACCTGACCCGCCGGTAGCCATTCCCGGGTTTCCTGTCGAATTAAACAAAACACGACCATCTGGTAAAGCAATCCTCGTATTAGCACCTTTTAAAATGATAATTAATTGATATCGTTTGGCTGCCTCGGTAAGCTTCTCTAATTCTTGATATGAATTCTTCGATGCTCCAAAAAGTCGTTCAAATTCCTTAGGATGTGGTGTTAAAATAGAGTTTTTCGGAAGTTTTTCGAGCAATTCAGGATGTTTTGAAATAATATTTAGCGCATCAGCATCAAAAACAGCTGGAACTTTAACTTGATTAATTAAAACATTCATAGCCAATAGTGTGTTTGGTTTTTCACCAATCCCTGGTCCAACACCAATTGCATTATATTTTGACAAATCCGGGATGTCAGAGAATATCACATCACTTTGGTCAATGCTAATCATGGCTTCAGGTCCAGAAATTTGCATAATTTGATAGCCGGTTTGCGGAATATGGCAGGTTAATAACCCCACTCCGCTTTTTAAACATGCCTTTGCGGCCAAAACAGCAGCTCCCATTTTCTGGTAAGCTCCAGCAATCAGCAAAGCATGTCCAAAATTCCCTTTATTAGCAAAAATATCTCTTCGCTTCATCCGCATTAAAACATCCTGTCTTTCAATAAAAAGCCAGTCCGAAGGGGTGTTCTCAATGGCATCAGGATGCAAATCAATGTCAATTTTATTCCAACACCCAACAAATTGTGCATTTTCCGCAAACAAAAAAGACAAACTTGGGAATTGAATTGCAAGTGTGTCATCTGCTTTAAAAATTGCGTCATCATTTTCACTATTATTTTCACCAAACAATCCGGATGGGGCATCAATAGCAACTCGTCGGTTTGAAAGCGAATTTACTTTATGAATAATTTCTGCTGGCAATCCATGAATTGGTCGGCTGAGACCAGCCCCAAAAATGGCGTCAACAATCACGGTATCCGAAGATATCTCAGGAAAATCATCCATTGATTTTATATGTTGCACCACTATATCCACCTCTTTTAACCGGTTAAAGTTATGTTCACAATCCGAAGAAAGTTTTGTTGCTATTTCAATCAAACAAACCTGTACATCATATCCGGATTTTTTCAATAATCGAGCCATTGCCAATCCATCTCCACCATTATTTCCTGGTCCTATTAAAAAAAGCATTGGCATATCTGTAAAAAATTCAATCGACATCCAAAAAACTAAATTTTCTGCTGCACGCTCCATTAAATCAAGCGAAACGATTGGTTCGTGTTTCATTGTATAGGTATCAATTGCTTTAATTTGTGATGTTTTAAAGAGTTTTACCATAATAATTAAAATTATTTCGTTCTAAATTAAACAAAAATTGAGAAAATCAAAAAGATTTTTATCTTTGCTCTTCGGTAAAATTAGAAATATTAATCAAAAATTAACTGATATGTTTAAAAATCAACCAAAAGGTTTAATTCCGGCTTCATTGGCTAACATGGGAGAACGCTTCGGGTTTTATACCATGATGGCGATTTTGGTCTTGTTTTTACAGGCAAAGTTCGGATTGAACGGAAAAGATGCAGGATTGATTTATTCTGTATTTTATTTTTCAATTTACATTCTTGCGTTTGTCGGCGGTTTGATTGCTGATAAATTAAGAAATTTCAAAGGAGTGATTTTAACAGGTTTACTTGTTATGGCACTCGGGTATGTAATCCTGGCAATACCGACGCCGACACCAGTCCCAGCTGGCAAAGAAACTATGTTTCTGGTACTGACATGTTTTGCCCTTTTTGTCATTGCCTTTGGTAATGGTTTATTTAAAGGGAACTTGCAGGCATTGGTTGGTCAAATGTATGATAATGAAAAATACGGAAAAATGCGTGATACCGGATTTTCATTGTTTTACATGTTTATTAATGTTGGTGCAATTTTTGCTCCATTTACTGCAATTGGAATCAGAAACTGGTGGTTGAACAAACACCAATTTGTGTATGACGCAAACCTTCCTAACCTTTGCCACCAACACATTAATGGCACACTTGAAAGCTCAAGAATTGCTGGAGAAGGTGCTTTGGCAAACGCTCAGGGAATGGCAGAGCAAGTATTTGCATTAGATCCTGCAAGCCGTTTTCAACAATTAGCCGTCTCTGTTTCAGAATCAGGTGTTGTTACTAACCTCACAGACTTTGCAAACAACTATTTGAACGTATTTAATACTGGTTTCCATTATGCATTTGGTGCTGCTATTGTTGCCATGCTTATTTCAGTTGTGATTTATCTCGTAAACAGAAATAAATTTCCAAGTATTGAAAAATCTAAATCTAAAGCTGAAGCTCAAGAAGAAAAAGCAGATAATATTCAAATGGATGCAAAAGAAATCAAACAACGCTTATATGCATTATTTGCAGTATTCGGAGTTGTCATTTTCTTCTGGTTTTCTTTCCACCAAAATGGTTTAACGCTTACAATGTTTGCACGTGATTATACAGATTTAAGTGCAATTAAAATTAATATTGGCTCCATTTCAATTGTCGGGGCAGAAATATTCCAATCTATTAACCCAATCTTTATTGTCCTTTTAACCCCAATTATTATGGGAATATTTGGATGGCTACGCTCAAAAGGCAAAGAACCTTCAACACCACGGAAAATTGCGATTGGTATGGGTATTGCCGCTTCAGCTTATGTTTTAATGGCAATTGGTTCAGGTAGTCTTCCATTGTTTTCAGATATCGACGGAAGTCCGCTATCCGACGCAGCAAAAGTTACTCCTTTCCTATTGATTGGTACCTATTTCACACTTACAGTTGCAGAGCTGTTTATTAGTCCGCTTGGAATTTCATTTGTTTCCAAAGTGGCTCCACCGCATTTGCAAGGTATTATGCAAGGAGGTTGGCTTGGTGCGACAGCAATTGGTAACCAATTACTTTTCATTGGAGCAATTCTTTACGAAAGCATCCCATTATGGCTAACTTGGACAGTATTTGTTTCTGTATGTGTAATGTCGATGATTGTCATGATCTTCATGATAAAATGGCTAGAACGTATTACTAACTAATTAAAAAAGAAAGAATTATGAAAAAAATAATGATATATGGATTCATCGCGCTAGCTTTTGTATTTAGCTCATGCTCAAGCGAAGATGCCAATGCCGATGTAGAAAAGTTAATTACAAATCTGAATTATTTTAATGAAACATTTGAAGAACTTTACGAAGATGGAGTTATATCAAAAGAAGGTGATAATTCAGAATATGATCAACTAAGAGAAATTGCCAATCAGTATTATGAAGCACTCAACAATATGAATAAGAAAATTAAGAAAGAGCATGCAAAAGCTGAAGAAGGCAAAGACATAGACGGTTACGAAGAAGCGTTTAAAGCAGCGAAAAAAGAGAAACAAAGTAAAATTGAGAAAGCAACTCAAACTTTTATGGATAATCTCAAAGAAATCGAACCTGCTGATAAAATTGAGATAGCTGAAGAAGCTGAACCAATGACAAACGATCTCGACGAATTTCCTGAAACAACTGAAAAATCAGAAACAACTGAAACAATCGAAGACTAATCGTTTATTTTATGGATAAAATTAAGGCTGCCTATTTCATGGCAGCCTTTTTTTTTATATTTTAGCGACTTATTACAAAAAAATATAATGATGAATTACAAACAGTTTGATAAAATTTTCGGATGGGTTGCATTTCTTGTGGCTGCTGTTGTATATCTATCAACCATTGAGCCAACAGTTAGTTTCTGGGATTGCGGTGAATTTATTTCTAGTGCCTATAAATTAGAAGTTGGACATCCCCCAGGAGCGCCTACCTTTATGATTATGGGTAGAATTGCCTCTCTGTTTGCTAGTGATTCAACAATGGTCGCTAAAATGGTAAATGGGATGTCTGCATTAGCATCAGCCGCAACTATTATGTTCTTATTTTGGACAATTTCCTATTTTGCACGTCGTATCATTGCCCCGGATGGAAACGTTAACACAGGAAAAGCAATTGCAATCATTGGTGCATCTATGGTTGGCTCCTTAGTCTATACATTTTCTGACACCTTTTGGTTTTCTGCAGTTGAAGGTGAGGTATATGCCTCGTCCTCCTTTTTTACTGCCATTGTCTTTTGGGGAATAATTAAATGGCAACAAGCCATTGACAAACAGTATGCACTACGCTGGGTACTGTTAGTTTCTATTCTGGTTGGATTATCATTGGGTGTTCACTTATTAAACCTGCTTGCAATTCCTGCTATGGTGCTTGTTTTCTATTTCAAAAAATACAACCCAAGTACAAAAGGCATCTTATTATCACTCGGAATTTCAGTACTTATTATTGTCAGTATTATGTATGGTGTTGTACCTGGGGTTGCAAAAGTTGCTTTTAAATTCGATTTATTCTTTGTTAATACACTAGGACTCTCCTATTTCTCAGGCGTATTCGTTTGGATGATTCTTTTACTCGCCAGTTTAGTTGCGTCCTTATATTTTACGCAATTCAAAAACAATAAAATAGCAGGTGCAGCAAGTATTTTATCAGGGATGGTTTTACTTGGAATCCCTTTTATGGCAAATGCAGTACTAGCTGTTATATTAATTGCTGGAATTGCACTCGGAGCCTATTATTTGTACGATAAAAACAGGCAATTATTGAATACAATTATGTTGGCTTTCACATTTATCGTTATTGGATACAGTACATTTAGTATAATTGTTATTCGCTCATTGGCAGATACTCCTATGGATCAAAATAATCCAGATAATATGTTCACACTTCTATCCTATCTAAACCGTGAACAATATGGTGACAGACCGCTATTTTATGGTGAGTATTACAATTCTGAATTAGATAAACGTGAACCATACAGCGATGGGAAACCAATTTATCATAAAAAGAAAGGAAAATATGAGCTTGTAGGACATAAACCAATACGGCATTTTGATGAAAATGACATGACACTATTTCCACGCATGTACAGCTCGCAAGCAAAACATGTTGAACAATACAAGAGTTGGGCAGGAGTTCGTGGAAAGCGAATGCCAACATTTAGTCAAAACTTGAGATTCTTCTTTTCCTATCAGGTTAATTGGATGTATTTGCGCTATTTCATGTGGAATTTTGCAGGACGACAAAATGACACTCAAGGGCATGGAAGTGCCGTTCACGGAAACTGGATATCAGGAATTCCCATGTTTGATAACGGACGTGTTGGTGATTTAGATAAAATGCCGGATCACCTAAAAGGAAAGGCACATAATAAATATTACATGCTACCGCTTTTGCTCGGATTGATTGGACTGGTATTTCAATTTATGAAACATCAAAAAGATTGGTGGGTTGTACTTGCACTCTTTATCCTTACTGGGTTAGCAATCGTTATTTATTTGAATCAGCCCCCACTACAACCGAGAGAACGAGATTATGCATATGCAGGCTCATTCTATGCCTTTAGCGTTTGGGTAGGATTAGGAACACTTGGCTTATATGCGCTTTTTAGAAAATTAATGGAAGCTACTCCTGCCGGCGTTTTTGCAACGGTGATAACAATTCTTGTGCCCTTACAAATGGCATCACAAAACTGGGATGATCACGACAGAAGTAATCGTAAAATGGCTCAGGCATTTGCACATAATTATCTGAATAGTTGTGCTCCAAACGCGATATTATTTACTTATGGTGACAATGATACCTTCCCAATCTGGTATGCACAAGAAGTGGAAGGAGTGCGACCTGATGTTAAAGTGTGTTGTCTCCCCTATTTTGCTAGTAATTGGTATGTTGACCAAATGAAAATGGCTACTTACGATGCTAAACCAATGCCTTTGAGTTTCGACTCAACTGTTTATGAACCGCAAAAACGAGATGTCATTTATTTAGTTGAAGACCCTTCATTCTCAGGCTATCAACCAATTGACAGAGTGATGAATTTCATTCAGGATGATAATAAATCTCATCTCAATTACCAAGGTAACGATTATTACACCTATCCAACTACAAAAATCATACTTCCAGTAAATACGGATAATGCGATTAAACACGGCATTGTAAAACCCGAAGACGCACATCTAATGGAAGATACAATTCGTTTTGATTTTCAACAACGCATGCTGATGAAAAATCAAATGATGTTTCTTGATTTATTGAATTCATTCGATTGGGAACGTCCAATATACTTCACATCTGTTGGTAGTGAAAACACCTTGAAATTAGATAATTATTTCCAACACGACGGTTTTGCACATCGCCTTACGCCTATTAACAATAATGGAAAATCCAGTGTTGATACCGACGTGCTATATAAACTTCTTATGGAGGATTTTAAATATGGAAATATGGATGATCCGGATGTTTTTATTGATTATTACTCAAGTAGAACAACTAAAACGGTACGATTAAGAAATACCTTTGTGAAACTTGCGAATCAACTACGTGTTGAAGGCGATACTGCACGTGCAATAGAAGTATTAGATCGTTGCGAGAAACAAATGCCATTAAATGTTTTCATCCCTGATTACTTCGATTTAAAGCTTGCAGATGCTTGGTACCGTCTTGACGAAAATGAACGCGGAGATCAAACGCTACTTTTCATCGTTGATATATACGACCAACAGCTAAACTACTTTTTTAGCATGGATAGAGAAAAAATCAAAGGGCTTTACCGAGAAAGTGGAATGGCATTGCAAACAATAAACGAATGTCAGCGTATTGCAATGCGACATAATCGTGAAGCCGCGCTCATGACATCAAACGAAATATTCGGGAAGTATTCCGGCACTTTTGAAAAAGTATTTAATATGCAAATGCAATAATGGATTGTGATGAAATAAATTGACAGTTTTAAACGAAGTTATACCGATAATGAATCAAAAAAGCTTGCCACAAAATTGTAGCAAGCTTTTTTTAGGAAAATAAAAACAAATATCGATTATTTACCGAAATTAATGGAAAGAAGTAAATTAGCTTAAGGGGAATTCTCAACTCACGCTTTTCTCATTTAATCTTCGAAGATATCAAAGGTTTTATTATTTTAGCGGAAACTTTTGAGTGATAAATTTTAAACGTTGTGGTGATATGCAAAATTATTTTAAACCATTTAGAGAAGGAATTATTGGGCTAAATCAACAAATAGAAACTCCTACTGCTGGAAAGAAGCGGATTATTTATGCCGATTGGATTGCCGGCGGACGAAACTATCTGCCAATTGAGCATCGCTTACAAAATGAAATTATGCCATTTGTTGCCAATACCCACACCGAAACCAGTGATACAGGTAAAGCAATGACATATGCATATCATAAATCAAAACAAATCATAAAAAAACATGTAAATGCGAGCGAAAAAGACGTTTTAATCACCTGTGGTTCGGGAATGACACGGGTTATCAATAAACTACAGCGCATACTTGGACTTCGTGTGCATGAATCATTTTTAAATCGTATCAACTTATCTGAATCTGAGAAACCAGTAGTTTTTATCACTCACATGGAACATCATTCAAACCAAACCAGTTGGTTAGAAACACTTGCCGAAGTAGTTGTTGTAGAACCAAGCCCAGAAGGGTGTGTTAGCTTGGAAAATTTTGAAAAAACAGTTGCAAAATATCAAAACCGAAAAACAAAAATTGCCGCTATTACCTCAGCATCTAATGTTACCGGATTAATTACCCCCTATCATAAAGTTGCTGCACTCATGCATCAGGCAGGCGGATATTGTTTTGTTGACTTTGCTTGTTCTGCTCCTTATGTTGATATCAACATGCATCCTGAAAATCCGGAGGAGTATTTGGATGCCATCTATTTTTCACCCCATAAATTCCTGGGAGGTCCAGGCTCAACCGGAATTCTAATTTTTAATCAGGAACTATATCACATTGAAATTCCTGATAATCCAGGAGGAGGAACTGTCGATTGGACAAATCCGTGGGGTGAACATAAATACGTAGAAGATATAGAAGCACGAGAAGACGGCGGAACACCTGCCTTTCTGCAAACAATGAAAACAGCAATGGTAATTCAGCTCAAAGAAACGATGGGCGTCAAAAATATCCTAAAGCGAGAAGAAGAGCAGGTTGAATTAATTTGGGATAAACTGGCTGATATTCCCAGATTACACATTTTGGCAGGCAATCATAAAAAACGACTCGGAGTTATTTCCTTTTATATTGAAAATCTGCATCATAATGAAATTGTTAAATTGTTGAACGACAAATTTGGGATTCAGATGCGTGGTGGATGCTCATGTGCCGGAACTTACGGACATTACCTATTGAATGTTGCCCCAGATGTTTCTCAACGCATTACTGAAAAGATTAATCAGCACGACTATTCTGAAAAACCGGGTTGGGTTCGTTTTTCAATGCATCCGACAATGACAAATGAAGAACTATTATATATTGTCGATTCGATTCGTGAATTGACAGAAAAATACCCGGAATGGATAAAAGACTATAATCACGAAAAGTCAACCTCTACCATAGAGTATTGCAAATCAAACGAAGTAGATTTTATTTACAATACCATTGATACTATATTTGAGGGCTCATTAATAAAGTCAACGAATAACAAAATGCAATAAAATTTCAGTATAATGCCGATGTAAATTTAACACCGATAGGCGAAGTAAAGCGTAGCATATCGGTAGTTTTGAATCACAATCGGTATTAGATATTTCAATCCCAGCACAAGAAAAGATTGTATCTTGCGTTTAAAAACAAATCGAGTAATTTGAATATAAAAAAAAACATCGGCTTGTTGCTCTCTTTCTCACTCTTAATGGGCTGGACAAACATCACGTATGCACAATTTAACATGAATTATTTTGAGCAAGGGAGGTATGAGTTTTCACAAAAAAACTACAGCGAAGCCATCAAACTCATCTCCTACGCCTTAGATCGTGATGATGACATTCCAGATGCTTGGTTTTATCGAGGAATTAGCAAATATTTTATTGGGGATAATATCGGAGCCAAAAAAGATTTTACAGCTTGTATTCAACGTGCTCCCTACCACAAAAACGCACGTATGTATCGGGCAATTGTCCATTATCGGATGCAAAATTTTGAGCAAGCATTTAGGGATTTTGAAAAAGCAGAGAAAATCGCTCCAAATGATCCCTACATCTATCTACAAAGAGCAACTGCGTATCTCACTTTAAATCAATTTAAAAAAGCCATTGCCGATTGCAATAAAGCCATTAAATTGAACATAGATGAAATTTCTGTTTATACTATTAGAGGTGCAGCTTACACGGAAATCGAAAAAATTGATTCAGCCATGCAGGATTTTGATTTTGTGCTAAAAAACGATCCATCTAATCTTTTTACGCTAGTTCAAAAGGGGCAAACTTACCTCAAAATGGAAAAACCCGACTCTGCCATGATTTGCTACAATGAAGTATTATCAATAGATTCCACCGATGCACTGGCACGTTATCGCAGAGCACTCTTATGTTTTGAGAATCAAGCGTATAATGATGCCTTAACGGACATCAATAAAATTCTACATGACAATCCTGAAAACCACAGTGCAAGATTCACACGAGCAGTTATTTACAGCCAGTTAGAGAAAATTCCTAAAGCCATTCAAGATTACAGTGAGATTCTTAAAAAAAATCCAGATAATATTTTAACACTGTATAATCGGGCAGGACTTTATGCTGCTTCAAAGATGTGGGAATTAGCTGAACAGGATTATTCCAAAGCCATCTCTCTTTTTCCCGACTATGCCGATGCCTATCGAAACAGAAGTTTAGTTCGAGTAAAGCTCGGAAAAAAAGATGCCGCAAAACGAGACCAAATCATGACAGAATCTATCAATCAAATAAATGCGCTGAAATCTGAAAAACTCAAATACGATCAATCCATTAAACTACAAAGGCTGACAAGTTTAGATTCAGATTTTTCACAGGCTGATGATGAAATACTGAATACGAATATCCAAAGTGAAACAGCCTATATATTGATCCCTGAGGACATACCTATTCACAAATCCTATGCAGATGTCTCGAAAATAGATGCCTATCAAATTTCCATATTTGCACTGAGTAATCAACATAAAAACCTATCTCCCGCTGTCCTGCAAGCCAGCATTGACTCCCTAAGCCAATTGCTCGAAGATAAAACGAATGAAATTAATTTAATTCGTAGAGGCTGTCTTTACAGCATTCAAAATAATTTCAATAATGCCAAGGATGATTTTGCGACCGCAGAAAAAATCAACGACAAAAATCCACTTTTATATTTCTGTAAAGGCAGTACTTATCTGATGCTCGGACAATTTTTAAACGAATTAAATGCACAAAACAATACCATTGTCGGCATAGACACAAAAATTCGAACTGAAACAGCATTAGAAAGCAGCAATCCAGACTTTATCAAAGCCATTGAAGCATTTAACAAAGCGATACAACTCGATGAACGCTTTGCATTCGCTTATTTTAATCGTGCCATTACACACGGATTGATGGGAAATCACCGATCGGCAATTAATGATTACGGAAAATCCATCAAATACAGAAAAAAATTCATGCAAGCTTTTTATAACCGGGGATTGAGCTTTATCTATACAGGGAAAAACACGTATGGATGTGAAGACATGGGAACCGCAGGCGAACTTGGAAAAACGGAGGCTTATATTGTAATAAAAATTTATTGCAATTAAGGAACTTTTATTAATTCTTTTGTAACAATAAAATTTTAAAAAAAAAGGTGTCAGCTATTTTGATTCACTATTGGTGTTATTGATATTTGTACCATCATGCGTCGGTACAAGTTTGGTGCTTTAAATCGGAACTTACTGATGACAATTCAGTGTTTTCAAGGATTTGGGTATAAATATTTTACAATCTGTTACTACAAATTGTAATTAGCTAATTTTTATGCACTTTACAAGTATAGATATTTTTTGTTTGAAAATCAAAAAAATGCAAAAAAATACTAATGCATTGATTGTGGTGAGATACAAAAAAATATTTAGCCAATATTATGAATAACAAGGAAGGATTAAAATAAAAATCATAAATTTGTACTATGCAAAATGATTTTAGACCACTTGCAGAGCGGATGCGACCAAGAGAAACAAATGAAGTTTTTGGACAAGAACACTTACTTGGTGAGGGTGCTCCTCTTTTTAAGGCAATACATAGTGGAAATATCCCCAGTATGATATTATGGGGACCACCGGGTGTTGGAAAAACAAGTATTGCACGATTAATTGCGAATTCTCAAAACCGACAATTCCACTCGCTCAGTGCTATCAACTCCGGAGTTAAAGAGGTGCGAAAAACCATAGAAATGGCAAGAAAAAATCGCATGTTCAACCCAAAACCACCGCTTTTATTTATTGATGAGATTCACCGATTTAGTAAATCGCAACAAGATTCACTACTTAGCGCCGTAGAAGACGGTACCTTGGTGCTAATCGGCGCAACCACTGAAAACCCTTCTTTTGAAGTAATTACGCCACTGTTATCCAGATCACAAGTTTACGTGCTTAACCCACTGGATGAAAACGCCTTGGACAACTTAATAGCTCGGACATTGAGCAGTGACAAACAACTGCGTGACATGTCAATTGAAATCAAAGAAAAAGATGCATTGTATCGGTTTTCAGGCGGAGATGCAAGAAAATTACTAAACATCTTGGAAATAATGATTCAGACGAGCAATTCCAACAATATCATTATTGATAATGCCGGTGTTGAACAAAACTTGCAAGAAAACATTGCAATTTATGACAAAGCCGGGGAACAACACTATGATATTATTTCTGCATTCATAAAATCGGTACGAGGGTCATCACCTGATGCTGCAATTTACTGGCTTGCACGAATGATTGACGGAGGTGAAAAACCGGAATTTATTGCACGACGACTTATCATTCTCGCTGCAGAAGATATAGGATTAGCGAACCCAAATGCATTACAATTAGCAAATGCATGCTTTGATTCAGTTCATAAAATAGGAATGCCTGAAGCTCGAATCATACTTTCAGAATGCACGATTTATTTAGCGGTTTCAGCAAAAAGCAATTCTGCCTATGTTGCTATAAATAAGGCTTTAGATTTGGTGAAAAAGGAAAAACCTGATCCTGTCCCCTTGCATTTACGTAATGCGCCAACCAAATTAATGAAAGACTTGGGTTATGGAAAAGATTATCGGTATGTCCACGATTATCCCGGAAATTTTATAAAACAATCATATCTACCCAACGATTTTCAATCTGTAAAATTCTATATTCCAGGCAACAATCAGACAGAAAACAAAATCAATGAGCGACTTACTAAGATTTGGAAGTAAATTCGCACTAAATATCAAAAATAATTTTTTATACTAATAGTCCTTATTAACAGATATTTAAACAAACTACCTGAAAATAAGTGCAAATTCACACTGTTTAAATTTCCCAAAACAAGTAAAAAGATATTTGATTTAGTATATTTTTGATAGCTTTGTTAAGTATAGATAGATGATTTAAAATACTTTCATTATGAGACACGTAATTTTCATGTTATTAATAAGCTTGATAGCAAGCACTGCATTTGCATTTACACACAGTCCAGAAAATGATAGCGCAAGCTATTACTTAGATTTTGTTTTAAACAGAAGAGTTTATACTAAAGTAGAAGAAATGCCAAATTGCAAAGACGATATTTTAGAGTTCATTTCAGCCATTGATTTTTCCGATATCTCAGCAAAGCCAATTACCGACACACATGGTGAAATTGTATTTATTATTGAAGCAGATGGCAGCATAAAACAAGCTTGGGTGGAAAATAGCATCAATAAAGCCGTTGACAAACAAGTTATTTACCAAATTAAACGCCACTCAAAATCATGGACAATTGGCAAGCATAATGGAAAAGCTGTTCCTGTTAAAATTCATTATCCTTTTAAGCTATCAAAAAATTAATTCAATATTATAAGTAGTGTTCGTCCATAATGTCCGGTTTCTGCGTTACGCTCGTCGATCCGCCGGCTGATGGAAACACCGCTTAAATTAATTAATATTGTGAGTAAATCGGACACTAAGTATGTTACTTCAAGCGTATTTCATCTTCCTTAATCGCAACGCGCCCCAACTTATACAATTTCCCGAGTGCTTTTTTAAAGGCTTTTTTGCTCATTCCTAAAACTGATTTAATGCTTTCCGGCGTACTCTTATCAGTCAGCTTTAAGTGTCCTTGATTAGCTTCAAGTGCATTTAGCAAACTTGTTGAATGCTCGTCAACACTTTTATCATACCCCATAGGCTCAAGCAATAAATCAACTTTTCCATCTTCACGAACTTGCTTAACAAACGCTTTTCGCTTCTCGCCCTGTTTTATTTGCTTATGTATATCAGAATGAAAAATAAGCCCCGAATAACGCTGTGCAATAATTGCAGAAACTCCAAGTTCATGCTCTCCAGCGATTAAAACCTCTACCTCCTGCCCTGCTTCAAGCTGAACATCGTTATATTCTAACTGTTTATTAATCCTCGCAGTACCAAATAAACGGTCTGACTTATCATCATAACACAAACAAAACGTATAACTTTCCCCAGCTTGTAAAACAGAATTTTGCTCAGAAAAAGGTACTAATAAATCCTTTGGCAAACCCCAATCAATAAAGGCACCAAATTGTCCCAATTCTTTCACCCTTAAAAATGCAAATTCCCCCAACTCAAAAGCAGGACTCTCGGTGGTTGCAACAATTCGATTCTCTGAATCTTTATATAAAAAAACGTGAATCATATTACCGACTTTCAATTCTTCAGTAATATACACACCGGGCAAAAGCACTTCATGCCCACTTGTATCTTCAAGATAAAAACCATGAACAGTTTCTCTCGCTATTTTTAACTCTTGTGTTAATCCTATTTGCATGCAACAAAGATAAATAAATAATACATAAGATTATCGGTTATAACCTGCATTATTCATGAAAAATAACATCAAAATTTCTTTTTCGACCCACAAAACTTACTTATTCCATATTATTCATGCAATTTCCTTTGAATATTATCGGTTATACCAACGAATACAAATAGCAGGCAAATATTAAAACTAAAAAAACTCATAAGAAACTTGCATTTTGAACATATGTTCACTATCTTTGCATTGTAATCATAAAATTAATTATTATGCCAAGAGAAGATAAAACAGGCCCAATGGGCGAAGGATCAATGACAGGACGTCAAATGGGACAATGTACCGGGAACTCAGGTTTCGGTTTTTCGAACAACGCAAAGCGTATGGGATTAGGAAGACAAAATCAAAATTTCGGCAATGGAACCGGACAGGGAAGACAACTAGGACGTGGCCACGGATTTGGAAGGCGCTTTTCAGACTATCCAAACAATAGTCAACAGGTAGAAAACGAAAATCGAAGCTTACGAAATGAACTGTCTGAATTACGCAGTCGTTTAGATAATTTAGAGAAAAATTCCTGATTACCGACACAAAAAAGATTTGCTTTAATCCGCCAGATGGATTGGAGCAATCTCTTTTCTAACAGAAACGAATTTAACTTTGAGAAAAAAACTATGCCTAGACACAAACGAATGCGTCGCATATCGCAAACTCCTAGTCATAGAGGGTTTAAAGCAATTTTCGACGATGAGAAAACCTCAAAAGCAACTAATGTAATTCAATTACACCTTGAGGAATATGAAAGCATTAAGCTAATGGATTATGAATTATATTCACAGGAAGAAGCTGCAAGTTTCATGCATGTATCTCGACCAACAATTACACGCATTTATGAATCTGCGCGACGCAAAATTGCAAAAGCACTTATTGAAGGAATAAGTATAGAAATCAGAGGAGGTAAATTTGAA
The DNA here is from genome assembly GCA_034658655.1 of Bacteroidota bacterium. Classification (GTDB taxonomy): domain Bacteria; phylum Bacteroidota; class Bacteroidia; order Bacteroidales; family ML635J-15; genus JAQIBY01. Next base: position 6,246 of record JAYEFQ010000037.1, on the reverse strand, counting down.
ACAGATGACTCATGGGTCACCTGTGAACATTGCCAAGCGAGATATTTAAAATCTGACATTACACAATATTGTCCGTGGTGCGGATCTGAGAACTCAAATCTAATGGAGGATAATTTATGACATGTATAGCAATCGCCTGCGAAAAAGCAGATTTATCAGGAAACATTGCGCATAGTCCGGGACATTGTAAATATTTCTGTCTACTGAGTAAAACGGAAGCCCCCTATTTCATGGAAAATCCGGCTTACAAAGCAAATAAAGCCTTTGGAGATATTACATTTCAAAGTCTGAACGATAGAAATGTCAAGCTAATTATTGCCAGATTTTTTGGTCAGAGGTTTCTTGAACTGGCAGTTGCAAATCAAATTCAACTTATGAGTCCCCCGCCTGCTACACAATCAATTCAACGAATTATTCAAATTTTAAAACAGAATATTATGCCAAATTTAAATCATAAAGGCCCCGAAGGACAAGGTCCAAAAACAGGAAATAATCAGGGAAAATGTAATCCTGAAAACAAAGGATTAAATGATGAAGAAATTATAAACAAAAAACAACATCCGAATTTAGGAAAAACGTTTGCCGGTAAAGGTCGCGGACAAAATCAAGGACGCGGAATAGGAAAATCGAAAGGAAGAGGTAGAAAGCAAAATTAAAAGCACTTCAAATAATTATTTTGTCTGCCGGCAGGCAGGGCAAATAGGCATTAAAATTTTCAGCTTTTTTAAAACTTTTAAAAATCATTAAACAAAAACATCCGACATCTGTTTCATATCGAGTGTATAATTATCAAAACCAATGGATGAAAGACTAATTTACATAATTATTGCGGCATTAATCGGCAGCGTTGGAAGCATTCTTTTGGCAGGATCAATTCTACTCCTTAAAAAACAATCATTAGAAGTTTTATCGAACCGTTTAATTTCATTTGCCGGCGGAACCTTAATTGGAGCAGCATTTCTTGGAATGATTCCAAGGGCAATGCACACGGCAGACAGTCCACAAAAAGCCGGAATGGTAATAATCGGTGGCATACTTTTCTTTTTTATTCTAGAAAAGATTATATTGTGGAGAACCTGTAATGATGACACCTGCGATCGAAAGAAATACGCCAGTATCCCCATCATCCTTATAGGAGACGCATTTCATAATTTTGTTGACGGGGTAATAATTACTGCTGCCTTTATGACAAGTATTCCATTCGGCATCATTGTAACAATCTCTGTTTTTGCCCATGAAATACCGCAGGAAATTGCTGATTTTGGTGTGCTGATAAACAAAGGCATGTCAAAAATGAAAGCGTTGAAATACAATATCTTATCAGGAATTACAACCTTATTGGGTGCAGGACTAGCTTATTGGACCCTTGATACCACAAAACATTTCATTCCTTATGTATTAGGAATCAGTGCGGCAAGTTTTATTTACATTGCATTAGCTGATCTAATTCCCCAAATGCACGAAAAAACAAAGGCTAAAGAAAGCATAATTCAAATTGTATTAATGCTACTCGGCGTTGGAATAATTTTCACAACCATGTATTTTAAACATAAATTTCACTTACATTAATTATGAGTATGAGAACAAAAATAGCAATTAACTGGACAGAGGATATGTCGTTTCGCTCTGAGGTGAACGGACATGAAATTATTATTGATGCAGATGAAAAAGTCGGGGGAAAAGACAGAGGCCCCAGACCAAAACCTCTCATGTTACTTTCCCTTGCAGGATGCACTGGTATGGATGTCATCAGTATTTTAAAAAAAATGCGTGTTGATGTAAAAGATTTCAGAGTTACCACCGATGCCAATAACACAGAAGAGCATCCAAAACATTACGATGAAATTATAATGCGTTATGAATTTTGGGGAGACAATTTACCAAAAAATAAAATTGAGAAAGCTGTCAACCTCTCAGAAGAACGTTATTGTGGTGTCACCTATGTTTACAAGCAATATATTAAAATGAGCACTGAGATTATTATTCATCAGAAATAAATTATTTACAAAAGAATCCTGCACTTTCGCAGGATTCTTTTGCACACATTATAAGGGACTTCGATTAATTCTTGATCGATTTAACCCGCATTATTCATAAAAAGCACACACCCAGCCGATAAAGACCGAATTGAAGTCATGAAATATTACCATGCATCACAAAATAATTAATAATTTTGTGAAAAACATAAAAAATCATGAAGCATTTAGGGTAGAAATACTATATTTGTTAATCAAAAATAAAAACTAAAAACATGACAAATATTACAACAAAATTTCTCGGTTTAGAACTCAAGTCTCCTGTAGTTGTTAGTAGCTCTGGGCTAACTAAATCAGTTGACAGTTTAATAGAAATGGAATCATACGGTGCAGGTGCCGTCATTTTAAAATCACTTTTTGAAGAACAGATTAACGTTGAAGCAGGTCGATTAATCAGCCAAAGCCACGATTATCCTGAAGCAGAAGATTATATCCGCGGATACGCAAAGCATAATACCGTTAATGAATATTTGAAACTTATCCGTGATGCCAAAGCCAGTATAAACATACCTGTGATTGCAAGTATTAATTGTGTTTCAAGTAAAGATTGGACAAGTTTTGCAAAAAGAATCCAGGATGCCGGTGCAGATGCCTTGGAGTTGAACATTAATATTATCCCGGGAAACGGAGATATTGAAAGTCTGAATATTGAAACTATATATTATGATATTGTTGAGAAAGTACTGGAAATAATTGACATTCCGCTTTCCGTAAAAATCGGACCACATTTTACTAATATCATGCGATTGGTAAAACAATTGCAATTCAGAGGAGTTAAATCAGTGACCATATTTAATCGGTTTTATGAGCCAGAAATTAATATCGATAAAATGGAAATGACTTCTGCCTCTGTTTTCAGTAAAGATACTGACATCAGACACTCACTTCGCTGGGTTGGCATGGTAAGTGGTAGCATTAAAAACATTGAAGTTGCCGCGTCAACCGGAATTCACGATGGCGGTGCAGTAGTTAAACAACTACTTGCCGGGGCTCAGGTTACTCAGGTTTGTTCAGTATTGTATAAAAAAGGAGCAAAAGAAATTCAGATTATTAATGATGAAGTAAAAGAATGGATGAAAACACATAATTTTGATAGCATTGAAGATTTTAGAGGGAAAATGTCATGGGAAAACATTCCAGATCCGCAAATATATATGCGCTCACAGTTCATGAAGTATTTTTCAAATGTAGAATAAACTTACATTATAAAAATTTCAATGGGACTGTAATTAATTGCAGTAACCTTAAGCGATGCAATCACGTAATACCAATTATATTTCACAATAATTGGGTAAGAAACCTTGATGTTTAATCTGAATAAAAAAGCATTCCATTATGAAAATTGTTTATAAGGACAATGCATTCGCAGTTTTAGACAAGGAAGTAAATCTACCTGTTACACATAACAGCCACATGCCCAAGGATGCAGACTACCTGAATAAGCTTGCTGGTAAATATTTTGATAAAAACATATACAATCCACATCGTTTAGATGGGAAAACATCAGGGCTAATTATCGTATGCTTTGATAAAACAACGCTTGAGCAATTTAATCAAATGTTCAGGCAATCAGAAATTGAAAAATACTACGTGGCATTAGTGAAAGGAAATGTTCCTGAGTCGGGAGTTATTGACAAAGCAGTATATGATCGCAAAAAACGAAAAAAACTTTCAGCACTTACTGAATATGAGCGCATTTCATATCGCGATACTGGAGGGTTTGATAAAAACGGGGATCCGCTTATTTTAAACATACTAAAAATCAAACTGCATACTGGCAGGTGGCATCAAATCCGACAGCATTTATCAAGCCTAAAGTATGATATCATTGGCGACACACAGCATGGTGATTGGGATTTGAATAAGAAGATAAGCAATGAAATAGAAATTAACAGAATCTGTCTTCATGCCTCAGAATTGCGTTTTAAGCATCCCAATAGCGAAGAAATCATACATCTTAAATCAGAGACTCCAATTAGTTTTTTTGATGTGATAAAATTCACAGGGAAAGTTTGACATTCCCTTATGCCGGTATTTTTGATTTTAAAATGGTATTAATTGGAAACAGGAACCAAATCGAGGTAATGATTTAGTGTGTCAATAAAGTGTGATTTATGAATTGGTTTTGCTAAATAATCGTTACATCCGGCATCTAAACACTGATATTTATCATAGGAATTGGCATATGCTGTTTGTGCAATAATTGGACAATTAATCTGCTTTTTTCGTATTTTTTTTGTCAATTCAATTCCACTTCCATCCGGCAAACGAATGTCCATCATAATTAAATCGATATCTGGATTTTTTTCAATGAATACTTTTGCATCACTTACCGTCATTACATGATGTAAGTCCACTGCATAGCTTTTCAAATAGGCTTTTATTAAAATGAAGTTGTCTCTCACATCTTCCACAATTAAAATCTTACGACCTTTCGGGAATTTGGTTCTAACATTCATATCTACAGTTGTTTTGGATAAAATCATAAACTTAACAGGGATTCGAAATGAAAAGCGAGACCCTTTTCCGACAGTAGAATCAATTTGGATTTTAGCATCCATCAAGTCTAATATTTTCTTTACAATAGACAATCCCAAACCATTTCCTGAAACCGGTGTTAAATCATCTATTTTTAATTGCTTAAATTGCTTAAATGCCTCGTTAATCTGATTTTCTGGGATTCCAACGCCTTCATCTTCAACAAAAATATCCAAAGCGTTTTCAGTATTTTGTTGAAATCCCAAGCGAATAGGAGAATCATCATCTGAAAATTTCACTGCGTTATCAAGCAATCTCAAAATAACAATAAATATTGCATTCCTATCAAGTTCAATACGTTGTTTCAAAATCGAATTATCCTCTACTATCAACAGCCGACGTTTTTGATCTTTTCTGCTTAAAAACTCAATTGTAACGCCTTGTATTTCATTCCATAATTTATCAAGACACACACTAATTGGCTTATAATTATACTGACCGGATTCTAATTGTGCCATAAGTAACACATCATCAATAATGAATAATAAACGCTCTCCACTGTTCACAATAATTCGGCTATATTCAATTATTTCCTCTTTCTCAATTTGCTCTGTAGCAATAAGTTGTGAAAATCCAATAATTCCATTCAATGGCGTACGAATTTCATGACTCATGTTAGAAAAAAAACTGGTTTTTAAACGATCACTTTCTTCGGCTTTCTCTCTTGATACCTTCAGTTGTTTGTTTAAGCTTTGCAACTCGACATTTTGCTGAATTAACAATGAATTTTGATGATAATATTCTTTGTACAAATTTTCAAATTCTTCCTTTTTAAGCTTAATTTCTTCCATTGAATTATACAACTCTGTAACGTCAGTAACAACAACTAATCCAGCAAAAACTACATTTTTTTCATTTTCCAAACCCAAGCCTGAAATTTGGAAGTATTTATCTTCATAATCATATACGGCATCAATTGACTCTCCTTTCAATACATCAGCAATCAAAGGCTTAATATAATGTTTAGTGCGCTCAGTCATGCTGCTATTCTCAATAAATTCTCCCCTTATTTCATCGATATTTACTCCTATTGATGCCAAAACAGATCCTTGAGATAAAATCATTCTGCCATCTTGATCAAACAAATAGACATCCACATTGGGAATATTTGAGACTATTAGATTGTACCAATACTCACTTTTATTCAGAAATTCAATGAGATGATTTTTTCTTCGCAACTCGCGATTTACTAAAAAATAAATCAAAAAAGCAGTTGACAACACGAAAAAAGCACCTTTCAATATTTGAAAATGCACAATAGAGGAAGTGTCTTCAAATAAACTAATCGAAACTAAACCCGAAAAGAAAGTCCAAAGCAAGCCCACAATAAGGAATATAAGGGCAATTCTCAAACTTGTATTTTTCGCTATGCGTGAGGACATAAAAACAATTTTTAACTTAGATTATATTTTATACGCAAGATACAGAAAAAAGTTGTTAGTTTTATAGAAATATTCAACTAAAAAAAAATCCCGGCATAACCGGGATTTTCAAATCGAATAATAAAATTTATTTTTTTGTATTGTTCGCAATTTGCACCAATGCCCTGGCTTGCTCTGCAATAAAGCGAAACACAATAATAATTAAAAATCCTTCTAAAGGAGCAAGAATAATATTGATAAACCCCCCACCTAACATATCTAAACCAGGAAGTCCACCGGTACCAAAAATA
>JAYEFQ010000036.1:0-4923 GCA_034658655.1 Bacteroidota bacterium | reverse complement strand
AAAAACAGGATATTCACAAGCGATACCAGCACGAAAACCAATGTCATTTTCATAACAAATACTCGAATCGTATTTAAACCCATATTTGCTCCACAAACGCCATGTAAAAGGAGCTGCAAACCGCAAATAATGCTGCCGACCACTTAATGCTTGCTTTGCAACAGAACGCAATCGATTTATTTCAATTTCAAATTGTTTTAAATTATTAAAACTATCCATTCCGGCATGATAACCGACAATATGCCCACGTGATTCAATTTTCTCAATGGTTTGACGTACTGGTTCAGATAAAAATGGATAACGAACATCAGGTTCACCAAGTGCCCCAGGTATAAAATAAAACTCTGATTTCACCCCAGCATTCTCACTCATATCCATCAACTCATCAAACATATCATAAGGGTCTTTCATCTTTCCCTGCTGCACTCCTATGCTGATTTTTATCGTTTTAAAAAACTGAGAAATACTTTTTCGTTTTATTATATCCCCACCAAGTGCACGAAAAATCTTTTTCAAATTATCATATCGAGAAAAATTATCTACATCATGCGTTGGAATCACCTTAAATTGTCTTTGTTTTCTCTGAGCATCAAGCCCTAAATGAACTAACATTTTCCACAAAAACGTTTCATACTCATTTACTAATGGTCGATAATGTAATTGATATTTTTGCAAATAAGATGCTTTCCCTGGAAACCTTCCAAACGCATCACGCACGGGGTTTACATACTCCTCCCATCGAGTAAGCATAAAAAAAGCAGATGCAAAAATATCTGCATGACAAATAATTTCATTTTCATGGATTTCAATATCCGCCTTACCATACACTATCGGCAAATAATCTGTATCACAAAAATCGCTAATTAAAAACACCGGTGATTCCGGCAAATTATTCAAATGCAAATAGCTTTCATCATGAAAATTAGAGAAAAAATGATCGCTAACAATAAGCGTTGAAGCATTGGGCAATGTTATTTCGTAATCTCTCCCATCATAAACAATCAATTCATATTCCAAACCTAATAATTCAGAAAAAAACACATCAAGTATATATCGACGCTCTTTTTCAAAGGACTGTGGAATACGAATCTTTAACATAGGTTATGATTTTTTAAGGGCTTTTGACAAATGTCGAATACGTGAGAAAGACAAGCCTTTTAAATTTTTCCACAACCAACGAGTATAAAATGGGATCGCTTTTTTAGGAGAGTGCTCCCAAGCCATTTGACAAGAATAACAGGTTTTATCATCGCAAAAGAAAAATGCCGGATTCTCTTTCAATATTTCCATTTCAATACGCAGCGTCTCCTTCATCGATGTTAACAAGGCATTCGCTTCCCCTATTTTCCCCAAACCCAGAACGGCACCATCTTGCTCGTAAAACGGAATAAATTTGGGAAATCCATATGCACAACCACCATTCCAATCAACTTTTGCAAGTTTCACTTCTCCTTGTGCATTACGGTAGTTTATTCCCATATTCAAATGCCTTCGTCGCAACCCAACGAGTTCAATGGCAACATGGGTTGTACCAACACCTACAACACGTTTTCCGATGGTAAGATTTACAGCATTCATTTTAGCCATTTCGTTTAACAAATCATATCCACCAGATTGCTCTGTATGATTTCCGCACAATGCTTTTGCATGATGTCCTATGGCTGCAAATTTCTGAATAGGATGCGAACTTCTTAGCATATCGGGGTGATTTATCATTGCATTCGCAAAAGCGCCTGCATAAGAACGGGTATTATCATCCGCAATTTGTTGTGCTTGTGTATCATCCAAAGGCAAAGGATAAACATGTATAAATGCATCAGAAACGAGAGTTCCTTTGTCTCCAACAACTTCCAGCAGAGCATCCAACAAGGTTTCTGCTCCCCCATCAATTTCTCCAATCGACCGCATGGAAACCTTCAGGTGAAGTAAATCACCTGCTTTAACTCCGATATTTCGGATTTGATTGACTAAATCAGCCTTATTGAGTTTTCTTTGCATAATTTATCATTTTCCGGAAACAATCCGATAAAGAATAAAAATAAAAAATAAATAGTAAACAGACAATATTGCAACCATTGTGGTTAAAAATAGGTGAATATCCCAAGCCAACCACCATGATAAAGCAAAAACAAGCAAACTAAGAAACAGTAAACCTAGTTGCAAAAACAGGGATACTTTTTGACGTTCGAAAACAGAAACACTAACAGAAATTGGAGCAAAGACAAACCGAACAAAAAGTAATGGAATAATAATTCGTGCGTACTCCCCAGAAACGCGCCATTCCTCACCAAAAACAAATGAGAACAAACTTTCAGAAAATATAAACACAATCAAAAATATTGGAAATGACAGCAACACCAACTTTTTAATGGTTGAAAAGAATACATTTTTTGCATGTCCGAATTGCTTTCGTTCATCAACAGCCTCTTTAAAATAGACATTTGACATTGATTTCCCAATTAAACTTCCGGGCAAGGCTAATATCCGATTTGCCAGCGAATAAAACCCAACACTGGAAATAGTGTACATGGCAGAAATCATAATACTCGTAAGGTTTACTGCAAGTGAATTTGCAAGCGTTGCCGGCAGTGTGAATTTTGGAAAGTCTTTATATTTTACAGCCACACGTTTCATGTCTATCCACTGAATTTTTTTAAACATCACACCAATTTTCATTTTATGCATTAAACTAAAGATTGCCGCAATGAATCCAAAAATCTGCCCAATAATTAGCCCTGCAGCCGATGCATGTAATATCCCTATTAATATTTGCAAAGCAGTACGCCCACCAGAGCGTGAAATAGATGCACCCGCGATTCGCTTAAAATGCTTTTCTCGAGTATGATAGTAACTTAACATATTAAAAATACCCTCAACAAAAACAGCCGCAGGCACAAAAATCAACCAAAATTTAATTTCCGAATTATTTAATAATTTGACAATTCCATCCGCAAAAAAGCTAACAATTAAAAGCAATAATAGCGAAAATAAAAATGAAAGAATCATACCCAAGCCCATTATATTCCAAGCGTCAGCCTTCCTGTCAGGTAAAACCACAGCAAGCTCATATCGTGCATTAGCAATGGAGCCTAAAATCACAGTAATAGATAAAAATAATTCAAACACACCAAATTCTTCGGGTCCATAAATTCTTGTTAAGACAGGCATCAGCAATACCGGAATAATCTGTGCAATAAGAGTCCCACGAAAAAGAATAAAAAAATTCTTTGTGAAGTCAGATTTCGGAGAAACAATACGATATATCTGTTTTAATATCTTCATGAATTTATGCTCAACACATTTTGAGAATTACAAAAATAGCATTATAAAATCAGATTATTAAGGAATCATGAGATAAAATCCGTATCTGAGCCTTTAACTTTTGTGAGTTCATGAAATTGTAATAATTTAGCAACGCGTTTACAGTATGCATAATTACAAATAAACAGTATGAAAATTGTTAGCATAATTGGGGCGAGACCTCAATTTATAAAAGCTTCAGCATTTAGCAGAGCAGTGTCAGAAACCAATGATGTAGAAGAGTTCATTATCCATACTGGACAGCACTTTGACTCGAACATGTCTGATGTTTTCTTTGAACAAATGGGCATTCCTAAGCCTGATATAAATTTAGAGATTCATAGCTTACAGCATGGTGCAATGACAGGTAGAATGCTGGAAAAAATTGAAGCCGTACTATTACGTGAAAAACCTGACTGGGTATTGGTTTACGGTGATACAAATTCAACCTTGGCCGGTGCGCTTGCTGCGGTTAAGCAACATATTAAACTCGCACATGTTGAAGCTGGATTACGCTCATTCAACACCGCAATGCCTGAAGAAATCAACAGAATTCTGACAGATAGAATCAGCGATTGTCTGTTTTGCCCGACAGATACTGCCATTGAAAACTTAACGCAAGAAAACATCCCAAATAATAAACTTATTCGCACAGGTGATGTAATGTATGATTCAGCATTTTATTTTAAACAATTTGCTAAAAAACCAAAGGATAGTATTCCTGAAAACTTCATCTTAGCAACCTTACATCGTGCTGAAAATACAGATAATAAAATGCGTCTGGAATCTATCGTTTCAGCGATGAATCAAATTGCCAATCGCATGCCAATTGTTTTGCCTTTGCATCCTCGAACAGCAAAAATTATGGCAGACTATAATTTAAAATTCTCCAAAAACATTCACACAATTTTACCAGTTGGATATTTACAAATGCTTTGGCTATTAGACACATGTCATCTGGTAATGACTGACAGTGGAGGCTTGCAAAAAGAAGCCTACTTTTTTAATAAATTTTGTATCACTTTACGAGAAGAAACAGAATGGATCGAATTAGTGGAAAACAAAATCAATATATTGTGCGGTGCAAATGAAAGAAAAATAATCAGTGCATTTTCAGACAATATAAACCACAAACATATTTTTCCTGCACATTTGTATGGTGAGGGAAATACTGCAAATCAAATTCTAAACGAACTGCTGAAACGATGAATATTTTAATTATTAATCACTATGCAGGATCATTAGAATATGGCATGGAATTTCGCCCCTTTTATCTTGCAAAAAAATGGAAAGAAGCAGGGCACAAAGTGTTTATGCTATCTGCTAGTTATGCACACACACGAAGCACTCAACCAAGCGTAAATCACAATCTTGAAAGCACAAAAATTTCAGACATTAATTACATTTGGTTAAAAACTCCAGAATACGATGGAAATGGCATAAAGCGTATTTTAAATATGTACAGTTTTGTGCGAAAATTAAAACGATATCATCAATCAATTGCAGAAATGACCAATGCAGATATCGTTATTGCCTCATCAACTTATCCGTTAGACAATTATTCAGCAAAGCGAATTGCGAAAGCAAGTGGAGGAAAAATGAATTACGAAATTCATGATTTAT
>JAYEFQ010000035.1:0-4933 GCA_034658655.1 Bacteroidota bacterium | reverse complement strand
AATTCAAATGGAATTTATCCTACGTTTTTACATGTTATGGATGGTAATTATTGCACAATGGATATAACAAGGAATCAGGAGATTAGATCTCCCCATGATTGCATTACTGATTTGCGCATAACATACAATCAGGACTATATACAAAACCAAAGGTTAATTATTCCATGGGATGATGGTAATGGTAATGCTTGTTTGGTTAATTTAAGATATGAGTATCTTCTTAATGCGAGTAATATTTGTAATTCGTGTTATTATGCTGAGGAATCCTCAAAATGGACATACTCAAATACGGAAAGCGACGTAATTAGAACAGAGGTATCTATGTATCTTGGTCAAGGCGGTGCTTCTGCACTTGATACAGATATTGAGTTGTCATCACAACATGACTTATCTCAGGGGATTAATTATGTGAGGGCTAAATTGCAGGGTTTAGATTATTCCGGTAACGATGCTACTTCTTGTTATAAACAAACCACGATAAGACTAATAGTACTTGATTGCGATTCTGAAATGAATACAGAAGATTTCTTATACAATAACGAATATACTTCTTCCTATTCTTCTACTAGAGGTATTTGCTTACCCGATAATATCTATGCTGAACATAATTGGCGTGAATTTATTGCAGGTACGATTCAGTTAAATGGAGCAGCAAATTCAGTAATTAATGAATATGATGTAATGTTATCTGCTTGTAATCAAGTTATTCTTGAAGACGGCTTTGAAACAGGAGAAGGTCGATTTGTGGCGCAGGCAGGTAGCATTGTTAAGCCTTGTGAGCAAATTAATTATAAAGAAACGAGTGATGAACCAGAGGTAATCGTTAATGTAAAAAAATCTGCATCAATGCAAGTTATTCCAAACCCTGTAGGAGAAATGTTTAATATAAAAATACATCATCCTGAAGAAGGACAAGTTGTTATTAAAATATTTAATGCTTACGGTAGTTTAGTTGAAACAGTATTTGATCGGTGTGTAAGTGAAGGTTGTTATCAAATTGAAGTAAATAATTTCAATCATAAACCCGGCATGTATCTTTGTCAATACATAACAAACAACACTATTTTGACTGAAAAAATTATTAAAACGCAAAACACTTATGAATTTTAATACTAGCATAACAAGCATAATACTTCTTGCTGTATCCATCTCAGCGCACAGCCAATTTTATATCGATGGGTATTACGGGAGTAATCATTCAAATGAAACATTCACGCTTCCAGATGATTTTAACGATTTTGTTAGAAACAGATATATTGGTGAGCCAATAGATACATCGTATCTTGAGTGGGGGGATTCTACGCTTATGATCATTAACCGTGAACGTTTAGGATATGATTATACGAAACAAGTGAATGAACATAACTTTTATACGAATCAAATATTAGGTATCGCAATAGGATATGAAATGAATGATTATTTAAAAGTGCATTTTGCATATAATTATATCAATCTATCTGATACCATTAAATTTGTTGGTGAAGGAGTCTCTAACATTTATGAAGAGGGGGAGCTGAAAACTAGAAATCTTTATTTTGACGAATTAAAATATAATTTTCAAAAGCTATCATTAGGTTTTGCCATAAAATATCCAATAAAAAAATTTGAGCCTGAATTATATATTTCGGCAGATACATATTACACTAAAATAAAGCACAAATCTTGGTCACACGGTTTTAACAATGAAACTAATTATATATCGGGAGTTAGAATAGAGGAAATTTGTGAATATTCGGGATTTGGATATGGCTTTACAGCAGGTTTTGGCATAAGTTATAATGTTTATAAAAATGTAAGTGTTTTTGGAAAAGTTGGATATTCTAAGGGGGCTCTTTTGCTAACTAAAGGAACAGTACTTGAGAGCTTTAGAGTTGATCCTACTCCTGCAGAACTTGAGGAAGATGAAATCCCTTTTAACAGTATTCCTTATAGTGGATATAATTTTAAAATTGGTGTTAGATATACGTTTTTAAAGCATGCAAAATAAATTTTCAATAATTTCTACTGTGATATTTTAATTAGTGCCAGCAAGAAAACTAGTGTCTATTAGTCCTGATATACTTTTACGAATTATAATTGATAAGATATTCCACTAAATTTACAGTAAAACTAACTTTTTGTAGAACATTCCCTTACACCACTTTAAAATCAAAATTTCGGTATTATTTTGGAAACCCAATTTAAAATTAGTAGATTTGAAAAATCAAAGCCGAAAAACCTCAAAATATACTGCAATATGAATAAAGAAAAATTTAATTTGATGCCTAATAAAGGCACACACACAGTAAACACCGGCGTGTAAGCCTTTTACTTATGGCATTTTTACTCCTCATATCGGTTGATTATGTTCAGGCACAATGGATGGATGGGGGAAATAATTTTTCAGGAGCATGCAATAAAGCCTTATTTGGAACACTTGATACCTGCGATGTCCAATTTATCAGTAACGGCATTGAGCGCATGCGTTTAACAAGCGACGGCTTTTTTGGCATAGGCACCTCCACTCCTCTTCGTCCGCTACATGTATATGGCAACATACGTTTTGAAAACCTGCCAGCGGAGCTGCGCACAACCGCCATTATGCTGGATGCAAACGGCGATTTAAGCACCCGCACTTTATCCATTGCTAACTGGAATACCGCTTACAACTGGGGAGACCATACCGGACTTTACAGACCCATTACCTGGGTACCCGAATGGGATTCTGTTACCAACAAACCGATTTTTGATACCGTAGCTTTTACTGGCAACTACACCGATTTATCAGACAAACCGACTTTGAATATTGCCGATTGGGACACCGCGTATTCATGGGGAAATCATGATACTATTGGCTATTTAACAGATGAAATTGATCCACAATGGATAGCAGATTCTGTAAATTATTACACAAAAAGCAATTTGCAACTTGTCGGACAATCGCAAGTGCATTATGGAAACTTGACAAATGTACCGACAGATTTATCCGATTTTACCGACAATGATAACCTTTTGTTTGATGGCAATTGGAACAGCCTTGTGGGGACAGCTCCCGGACTTACGTTAAATGACCCAGAAACAGAACTGGAGCTCAGTTTAGATGGCGGCAGCGTGTTGTTGGGAGATTTGAATTATTGGACAAAAGAAACAAATGACGACTTACATTATGATGATGGAAATGTTGGTATTGGTGTTTACAATCCAACAGCCAAACTACATATCAAACATTTTCCAGAACACGACTGGTCTTATGGTGTAAAAATTGATGTTGACAACAGTACAACCAAAACAATAGCTATAACAAATGATGAACTGAATTTAGAAGCAGAGGCGTATCTTGTGATGGGAGATGGCACAGTAATTGCGCAAAAACAAGGCATCGGCACATACAATCCACGTCATTTGTTGCATGTACATAACGGTAATTATGAAATTAATAAACCGGATCCTGTCTCAGGTGAGGGTGAAATAATAATAAAAGATAAATCTGGCGACAAAGGTAGTCTCTTGCCTTTTGGAACAATGAATTCTTCATCTGCTATACAAGTTACAAATTATAGAACAGGGAAAACAGAAAATGACGGTCTGCTGATACAGATGAACAATAAAAATGCCAATATATATAATCAGGAAAACGGCAGCTTCACCCTGCATAACAACGGTCTGCAACTAAAACTTGAGCAAAACGGAAATGTTAGTATTGGAGATGAACAGAATGCATATTTTACGGTTAATGAGGATGGGAATGTTGGGGTTGGGACAGATGAACCTGAATATAAACTAGACGTAAATTCAACCATAAGAGCTAGAGATGTCTTTGAGGCTGGTGGACAAAATATTATTGTAGGTAATGATACATATTTAAGTGATATTGATCAAGCAAATATTCTTGGTATTTATGGTATTCAGAATAATGACAGAGGAGGGATAAGATTTGGCTCGGAAGGAGGAACTGTTTTTGGCTATAATGGAAATATTGGGATAGGTACAGATGATCCTCAATACAAACTTGAGGTTGATGGAATAGGTCATTTTGATAAAGTCATTATTGAAACAGCAAATACCGGAGATTACATATTATCTCCTGATTTTAATCAGGATGATTTTAAAGCAAGAATGAAAAGTATTTTAGATAATCAACATTTACCTTATATTTTACCTGGTGCAATTATGGAGAATGAAGGTATGCCGATATCAGAAACAATAAATGGACTGATTAAAAACGTTGAAGAGTTGTATCTTTATCTTGATGATGCTAAAAAAGAAATAAAGCAACTTGAAGAAGAGCTTAACAAAGTGAAAAAAGAAAATAAATCATTAAAATCTAAATGTTATGGTAAAAATTAAAAGATTTGTAAAATATCTGGCTTTTGTTGCTCCAATGATGTTTTTATTGCCAAGTTGTGAAAAACAAGATGGGCCTTTTGGTTTTGACAAAGACTTGAGGATTATTAACAATTTTAAAATCTATACCAATTATGATACTTGTAAGTGGAATGATTTTTTAATGCTTCCTCATGTTGAAGGACCTGTAATATTAGAAGATGGTAATACATCCCCATCATATATATATAGTTCTGACGGATATTTTATTAAAAAAATAAATGTTTTTACAATAAATAATTATAATAAAAAATATGTTTCAGGTGATGATATAAGTGAAATTGTTGACCTTTATGTTTTAATTCCTTTAATTTCCAATTCAAAGAGTACTTCTGACATTGACCCTGGTCAAATAATTGGTACAATTACTAATATTAACAAAATTGTTTTTTATACTGATTGTTGGTATAGATTTAGGCTTAAAGAACCCCCTACACAAAACGGCGAATATGCTTTTATTGTTGAGATTGATAATGGAGCAGGTGATATACTAAGGGATACAACTAAAAATGTTTATTTATTAAAAGATTAAGTTATGAGATAATTGATTTTAACACTTATACGATTAAAA
>JAYEFQ010000034.1:0-21540 GCA_034658655.1 Bacteroidota bacterium | reverse complement strand
TGCAGTATCCGCGATTACAAAGGAAATAAATTTAATCTTTTGAATTTCCGCGATGAAAATGCCGGACTGGTTGTGGAGAAATCACATGAGGGAGAAACCATTAAAACCTACGAATTGCCAGGTTTGTGGAATGGAGGCATGAGTAAGTGGTTAACAGTTTTTGTCGAAGTTCCGCAGGTTACATTTAACCCAGTAAAAGAGCTGAATGACTTGCTTAGAGTTCAGCATCAAACTGCAAAATAATGGCAAAATTAAAGCGAATACCGCTTTATGCGTGGATATTGATTGCTTTGTTGCTCGGTATCGCTTTTGGCTTTATTTCCATTTTTCTTGGAATTAACCAGTTTACTATCAATTGGATTACTCCATTTGGTGATGTTTTTATTCGCTTATTGAAGTTAATCGCTATTCCTCTCATTTTTGTTAGTTTGGTGAAAGGCATCAGTGATTTAGGTGATATATCAAAGCTTTCAGGGATGGGATTGAGAACCTTTTTATTATATATCGCATCCACTGTTATTGCCATTAGTATCGGATTATTTATTGTTAATACGATAAAACCAGGAGCCATTTTTCCAGAGGAGAAAAAAGCCGAATACGCAGAAAGTTTTCAAGCTGAAGTTATAGAAAAATCGCTGAGTGCACAGGAAATAGAAGGAGAGGGGCCTTTGCAATTTCTTGTGGATATTGTGCCTGAAAATATTATTGGTGCAGCCGGAAACAATATTAATATGCTGCAAGTGATCTTTTTTGCTTTGCTTTTTGGAATTGCGCTTATCATGCTCAAAGGGAAAAATGTTAAGTTGGTAATCTCTTTCTTTGACGGACTGAATGATGTTGTCCTTAAAATTATTGATATCATCATGCGATTTGCTCCAATTGGCGTATTTGCCCTCATGGCTTCAGTTATTGTTGATGTTGCCGGTGAAAATCCGGCGAATAGTGTGCAATTATTTGCATCCCTCGGTTTATACACACTCTCTGTAGTCATCGGATTGTTGGTGATGATAATTTTTGTGTATCCGATTTTTGTTATATTGTTAGCAAAAATCCCATATCTTAAATTTTTACGTGGCGTTTTGCCTGCTCAATTACTTGCTTTTAGTACCAGTAGTAGCGCTGCTACTTTACCAATGACAAAAAAATCCTGCGAGCAAAACCTTGGTATAAAATCAGAAGTTACAAACTTTGTATTACCAATCGGTGCGACAATTAATATGGACGGAACCAGTCTGTATCAAGCCGTTGCAGCTGTTTTTATTGCTCAAACCCTAGGTATTCAACTTGACATTTCTGCGCAATTAACCATTATTCTTACTGCAACATTAGCGTCAATAGGCTCTGCAGCAGTGCCTGGAGCCGGAATGGTTATGTTGATTGTTGTGTTAGAAGCAGTTGGCTTGCCAGCAGAAAGTGTTGCGCTTGTATATGCTGTGGACAGACCATTAGACATGCTCCGGACAGCCGTAAATGTTACCGGCGATTCTGCTGTTTCATCTATTGTCGATAGAAAATCGAATGAAATAGAAAAATAATTACCAAATCTCCATGATTCAAGAAAAATTAAATATTTTGTTACTACTCAGCAGCCAATAATTCTTGATTTGCTAAGTTTGTAAGTGCATTAAAAACATCTTGTCCATTTTTAATTGTTGTATCAACAACCGACCTAATTACAGCAAAGTGTTGTGCAAATTCATAAGATTTGAACTGATTTGATACCTTCATTTTTACTTTTATGTTTCTTATTCCTCTTTCCGAGGCATTATTGTCGGGCGGAACTTTTGGATGATATAAAAATGTGAACAGGTAATTTCGATATTTTATCAATCTTTTCTTGAAGGTGATTAATTCTTTATGATTATCGGGAGTGTTATAATTCAAAAATACATTCATTCGCTTTTCAATGTAAATTCTTTGGGGATTATCTAAAACATAATCGTCATCTTTCATGTTTTTCTTTAAATCCAATGCTGATTTAACCAAATTTTTTAAGCAATAGTTATCAATACTAAACATCGGCTTTTGTTGATATCACTTGATTTTTTTTTAAAAACAAGTGCTTCAGAATTGAATATTCAAAAAAGGATTTAAAAATCTACAAATAATCAACTCTCATGAAGTTTAAAACTTTGAAAACCCATAAGTTATCCACAAAACAAAACTAATATTGTTAATACCAGTTGGTTTTTTTTATTTTAGCACTGATTAGTTACTTTTAGGATTTCCATAATTTATTTTTTGTTTTATGAACGATATTTAGTTTGTTTCGGAGAATTAACCTTTAATAAATATCAACAAGCACTTTCTAAACTATCGTTTAATCAATAAAAACCGGAATTTCAACGGAGTAAACTTCTGCTTGTCTTTTGGTTACGAGTTTTGTTATCTCTGTCCAATTTTTGGATACTATAATTAGCGCATCTTTTATAGCTTGTGTCTTAATGACAATGGGTTGATAACTTGTAGTATTTGCGATTTTTACAAAATTTGGACTTTTTTCCGCAGCAATCAAGATATTTACATCCGTTACAATCTCAAGTATTGCACTCATTTTGTCTGCTTTGGCATGATCCATATCTTTAACCGTGTTTTTTCTAGTCTCAATGAAATGACTTTCGCCTTTTTCGTTGATTTCAAAAATGCAAAATTTTTTTGTATCACCCATGTGCGTATTTGCAATATGAATTTCATTATTGGTACCAATGCACAAACGTAATGCTTTCATAATTAGTAATTTTAAAGTTTGATTCGTTGTTTTCTGCCGTTTTGCAGGTTTGTAAAAGTACAAAATTTGATTTGATTTGCAAATTAATACCGATAGTGAATCCGCCACATGGCGAATACTACATCGGCATTATATCGGAATTTTTGATTTGTAAATGGTATAAGATAAAAACATAATGCTTATCCTTATGTAATTGAAGGTTTTAGATTATGAGAAATCTCATGTTTATATTTTTGTTTAAATGGCTGATGAAAATAACTTTGCGCTCTAAAAAGCAATATGAATTGTCAGATTGAGTCAAAAGCAATACAAGAAATAGAGTCAACAAATGTGCTTCAGCAATCTCGCTATTGGGCAAGCTTTAAGCAGAGTAAGGGCCTATATCCTAAGGCTTTTAATTTAAATGCCAGTCGAGATTTTATTTTGCCTCACACTTCTGATAATGCATTCATACATGATGACATGTTAGTTTTAGTGCAAAATGTGAATGATTA
This sequence comes from Bacteroidota bacterium, assembly GCA_034658655.1. Classification (GTDB taxonomy): domain Bacteria; phylum Bacteroidota; class Bacteroidia; order Bacteroidales; family ML635J-15; genus JAQIBY01. Next base: position 18,318 of record JAYEFQ010000034.1, on the reverse strand, counting down.
TTATTCCTATGCGTATTTGCCTTATGGTCCTGAAATACAACCAAATTCTGATAATTACGGGAGTTTTGTTGAAAGTCTATCTGAAAGTTTAATCCCGCATTTGCCAGAACATTGTATTTTTATCCGTTATGATTTGCCATGGGAAAATCAGTGGGTTGCTGATGATGCTTATTTCCACCCAGAGGGCTATTTGCTTCAAAATCCATCAGTAAATGCTCAGGAATTTCGGATGAATTTCGATACATATCAACATAGTATTTGCAAGAGTCCGACTGACAATTTACCTGCATCAACTTGGTTTCTGAATTTGAAACAGTCTGATGATGCATTACTTGCAAATATGAAAGCCAAAACGCGCTATAATATTCGTTTGTCACAACGAAAAGGGGTAAGGGTAAAGCAATATGGCATGGAGAAAATACATGTGTGGTATAAACTCTATGCTGAAACTGCTCGTCGGAATGGAATAGTTGCACCCAATATGGCAGATTTTGAGCTAGCCTTATGTTTGCGACAATCAAAAGAAATTGATTCTAAAGTCAATTTGTTAATTGCAGAATGTAATGATGAGCCGCTGGCAGCAATGTTTCTAGTGGTATCTAAAAAACGAGGAACATATCTTTATGGTGCATCATCATCACAAAATCGGAACCTTATGGCTCCTTATGTGCTTCAATGGGAGGCAATTAAACTGCTTAAAGCTCAAGGATGCACAGAATATGATATGTTTGGTTCTGCGCCAGGTCCAAATCCTGAGCATCCTATGTATGGTTTGTATCGTTTTAAAGGAGGCTTTGGTGGAGATTTATTCCACAGGATGGGTTGTTGGGATTTCCCAATTTTACATGAAAAATATAGCCAATTTGTTGCAAAAGAAATCAGTGCTCAAGCATTTCATGTGTAGCATTTTTGTTAAACCTGCTATTTGCGCGAAAAATTAAAGTAATATCAGATATCAGAACAACTGACCTTAAAAAGGTAAAGGTTTAGTTTCACTGTTGTCCGGTAAAAATATAATGATGAACTAAAATTAATGAGATTCCTCACCGCTGGCCAGTGGTGAGAAATCTCTAAAGTATTACCGGACAACAATAGTTTAGTTTATATAATCCTACAAAAAAACACTCGGATTTAAGATTGATTCCAAAACAAATAGTATCACTAAAAAACGTGCAGAATAACAGATTTGGTTGCGAGTTTCAAGGTTATAGGAAATACAGTGTGAGTTTGAGAGTGAGTAATGAGTTTATTAACTCTGTACTCCGCTCTCACTCTTAGATCTGTTTTCCTAATACCATCTATATCGGGTTCATTTTAAATTTGTCTAAGTCAGTAATGCCAAATTTGATTTGTGCGCCTCTTTATTTTATCTAAAAAAATTAATTACTTTGCGGTGCATATGAAATTATTGAATGATATATTGCCTGTTAAATATCCGGTATTGATGGCTCCTATGTTTTTAGTGAGTAATCAACAATTGGTTTTGGCAGGTTTGCAATCAGGGATTGCGGCAGCATTTCCTGCGGCGAATTATCGCAGTATTGATGAATTAAAAGATGTAATTGTATCGATACAGTCGAAAGGACATAAAGGGATTGGAGTTAATTTAATTGTCAACAAATCGAATCCGCAATTAGATAGACAATTAGCGGTTTGCGTTGATACACATGTGGATTTTGTTATTACTTCGCTTGGAAATCCGAAAGCAGTAATTGATGCATGTCATTCAAAAGGAATTCTAGTATTTTGTGATGTGACAGATATGAAATACGCCGAAAAAGTTGTAAAACTCGGTGCCGATGCATTAATTGCTGTTAATAATAAAGCCGGAGGACATCCCGGTAAACTTGATGGAGATGTTTTATCTCGTCAATTACTTGAAACATTTGATGTTCCTGTTATTTATGCAGGAGGAATTGCTAGCGGGAGTGATATTGATAGTGCACTATCAATCGGCGTATCAGGCGTATCTATTGGGAGTTTATTCTTGGCATCTCAAGAAGCCCCTATTTCCGATGCGTATAAACAAGCAGTAATTTCACATTCAGCAGCTGATATTACCACTAGTGATAAATTGTCGGGTGCCCCATTGCATGTAATTAATACAGATTATGTTAAAAGAATAGGAACAAAAACAAATGCATTCAATCGATTTTTGTATCGTCACAAGAAAATTCGTCATATTTTGAAAGGACTTGCCATGAAACGTGGTATGAAAATGCTTGAAAAGGCTGCATTTTCAGCAACATACAAGAATATCTGGGTTGCAGGACCATCCATTGAGCATATTCATAAAATTGAGACTGTAAAGAAACAGGTCGAACAATTATTGACGGATTCCGAAAAACTGAGGGAATTTTCTTAGTCTTAGTTTGTTGAATTTGACATTTCCCCAATAAGATTTTTTCCCATCAGTGACTTTACTTTTTCAATGCTATATCCTTGTTTTGAAATGAGGTAATATAGTTTGGTTACTGCCGCTTCAAGTGTCATGTCATGGCCTGAAATGACTCCTGCTGCTTTCAGCGATGCGGCATAAGAGTCTAAATGTACACATCCGCGCAAGCATTGTGTTACAGCAATCAAGACTGTGTGTTCTGATGCGTTTTTAAGTGCTTTAAATAAATTTGGATTCACTGATTTTGTTGGTCCGTTTCCAGCGCCGTATGCTTCAATAACAACGCCTTTAACTTCTTCTGTAATAAAGTGCTCGACAAAACGAGCTGATATACCAGGGAATAGTTTTAATACAGCAATTTCATCGGGTGTTTTTTGATTTTCTTGTCTGAAATATTCAATTGGTTTTGTTCGTTTTAGCTTATTTTGAATTAATTCTTTTTTTAATTGTATGCTGTAAGACCATTGTCGTTTTAAATTGATATTTACCCCAATATCTGCAAGTGGTGGTAGATTTGGTGATTCAAAGGCATCAAAAGCGGAGGCATCTGTTTTTGTGGTTCGACACCCACGTAATAATTTATTATTGAAATAAAGCGCCACTTCGGGAATGCTGTAATTTCCGCAAATAATCAATGATGAAATTAAATTTTCCCTAGCGTCATTCCGCAACCTACTGTAAGGGACTTGAGAGCCGGTAATAATTACATTGTTGTTTATTCCTGCTAACATAAACCCTAATGCAGAGGCTGTATAAGCCATGGTATCTGTCCCGTGAAGAATGACGAAGCCTTTGTATCTTTTTCGGTTTTCGTCAATGATTTTAACAATTTTATCCCAGTTTTGCGGATTCATATTTGATGAATCGAGTAGGGGATCCATGGAAAGAATATCGAATCTTGGCATTTGAGCATCTATTATCGGACTGATATCTGCTCTGATTTTGTTTGGAAAATTCGCATCGGGTTCATAGCCGTTTGGTGTTTGAATCATTCCGATTGTTCCTCCGGTATATAATATAAGTACTTTGTTTAGCACTGTCATAGTATGATGTTTTTTGCAAAGATAGTGGGATAAAGTGAAAAACAAATACATTTTATAGCAGGTGATTTATTGAAAAAAAAGAGACTTTTCATTATGAAAAGCCTCTTTCGATTCTAATAGTTGATTGGTAAGGTTTAGTATTTCTTGCGACCTGTATAATGTGTATGGAGTAATTCGTGAGATTTGTGTCCCAACGGCTCTCCAAGGAACTGTTCGTACAGTGCAGCAACTTCAGGGTTTTCGTGTGATTTACGAATTGGAAGACTTGAATCTTCTTCGTAAATTGCTTTCATGCGAGCTTCACGAATTTCTTTGTTTACTGGCATTGGTTGACCACCGCCACCGAGACATCCACCAGGACAAGCCATAATTTCAATGAAATGATAATTCATTTCACCGCTTTTCACTTTATCCATAAGCTTTTTCGCATTTGCAAGTCCGTGAGCAATAGCGCAGCTTAATTCAGCACCTTCTAAGAATCCCCATTCGGGCTTAACATTTTCGATTAGCACTTTGGCTTCTTTTACGCCTTTTAATCCGCGAACCGGAAGGATATCAAGATTTTCAAACGGAACTTCACGTCCGGTTACAATTTCATAAGCTGTACGCAATGCAGCTTCCATAACACCACCAGTAGCGCCGAAAATAACACCAGCACCTGATGAATCACCCATAATTGAGTCGTATTTTTCATCTGGTAAAGACGCAAATTCGATTCCTGCTTGGCGAATCATCATGGCTAATTCGCGGGTAGTTAATACGTAGTCAACATCTTGGAATCCACTGTCGCGCATTTCAGGACGGTTAGCTTCGTATTTTTTCGCAGTACAAGGCATGATAGAAACAGAAACAATTTTCTCAGCTTTTAATCCTTTTTTCTGTGCATAGAATGTTTTTGCAAGTGCTCCAAACATTTGTTGTGGAGATTTACAGCTTGAAACATTCGGTAAGAATTCGGGATATTTATGCTCAATAAATTTCACCCAACCCGGGGAGCAGCTTGTAGTCATTGGCAAGGCAGTTTCTGTATCTTTATCAAGCAAGACTTTTTTCAAACGGGTAAGTAGCTCTGTGCCTTCTTCCATAATTGTGAGGTCGGCAGAAAAGTCTGTGTCTAATACTGAATTAAAACCGAGACGACGTAATGCAGAAACCATTTTTCCTGTAACACGATTCCCCGGACTTAAATCTAAGCTTTCGCCCAATCCTATCCGTACAGCAGGAGCAGTTTGAACAACAACGTGTAATTCAGGATCATTAATAACATCCCAAACTTGATCGATGTAATTTTTCTCAACTAATGCACCTGTAGGACAGTGTACAACACATTGTCCACAGTTTGTACAAACGACTGAATGCATTGATTTGTCTAAAAAGGTTGCAATTTTTTGGTGCTCACCTTTATTGACAACTGCAAGTGCAGAAACGCTTTGCATTTCAGTACAGGTACGCACGCAACGTTGGCAACGAATACATTTTGAATCGTCTTTTATGATGGATGGTGAAAAATCATCGATTGTGTAATCTTTATAATCTACCAATTTCATAAATGTGTTTTCGTTAACACGATATTCGATTGCAAGGTCTTGTAATTCGCATTTACCGTTTTTATAGCAACTCGTACACTCTGAGCGATGCTCTGAGAGTAATAGCTCTAATACATGTCTGCGTGCAGTACGTACTTGAGCAGAGTTTGTTGAAATTTCCATGCCTTCTGAAACTGGCGTTGCGCAAGCTGCAGGTAATGCTTTTCTGCCTTTTTGTTCAACGACACAAACACGGCAATTTCCGGCAACACATAAATCCGTATGATGACAAAGGGTAGGAATTCTAAAGTTCAGCTTTTTTGCTGCATCTAGAATTGTTGTTCCCTCTTCGACAGTTACCGGGATATTGTTTATCTTAAGATTTACTTCAAATTTTCCCATTATAGTATTGTTTAAAATTCGACACTAATTAATAAATAACTTCTTCTCTGAAATTTTCAATAATTGTAGTAAAAGGATTTGATACAGATTGACCGAGACCACATTTTGATGCAATTTTCATTGAGGCTGCCAATGATTTCAAATTATTAAGGTAGGATGGAGGTTTTTCTCCACGTTTAACGGCTTCAATTCCTTTGAGTAATTGTTGACAACCAACACGACAAGGCGTACATTGTCCACATGATTCTTCAGCAAAGAACTCAAGATAATCATGGAGTACGTTGTACATAGAGCGGCTAGAGTTAAAAAGCATCATTGATCCTCCGGTTGGTACACCTTCGTATCCTATTATAAAGTCATCAAATTTCTTTCTAGGAACACAGGTTCCGCCAGCTCCACCAATTTGTACGGCTTTTGTGTCTCCGTCTCCAAATTCTTTGACAAAATCACTTACGAGAAGCCCCATTTCTAATTCATAAATTCCGGCTTTTGGTGTGTCACCTGAAATGGAAAATACTTTTGAACCGCGAGAGTCTTTTGTTCCGAGTTCTTTAAATTTATCTGCACCGTATCTATTAATCATTGTTGCATAAACCAATGTCTCAACATTGTTGATTACGGTAGGTTTATTTCTGAAACCGGCAACGGTTGGGTAAGGTGGTTTATTTCTTGGTTCTCCACGTTTTCCTTCCATACTTTCGAAAAGTGCAGATTCTTCACCACAAATATAAGCTCCGCTACCCCAGCGTAATGCAATTTTGAAATCCAATCCTTTGTTTTTTAGCATTTGATTGAACTCATCAATTTGTCCTTGGAGTTTTTTCTGTAAAAAGCGATATTCACCACGGATGTAGATAAAACCTTCTTTTGCATCAATTGCATATCCGGCTATTGCCATTCCTGTGAATACTTTCATCGGAACTCTTTCTAAAATCTCACGATCTTTAAAGGTGCCCGGTTCACCTTCGTCAGCGTTACAGATAATATATTTTTCATATGCGCTTTCGCTGCGTGTGAATTTCCATTTCAATCCTGTTGGGAACCCTGCTCCACCACGTCCACGGAGTCCAGAGTCAATCATATCCATGATTATATCGTCAGGAGTGCGTTTTAGAACTTTGTCCAAAACGATGTCAACATCACAATCTTCCGTTTCAAATATAAGGTCAACTAATTTGAATTTTATATTTTCCATAATAATAATTTTTCAATGATTAAAATTTATGAACCCATGTAGTCATGAATAATTTTAATGACTTTCTCTTTAGTTAGCTCTGTGTAAATGTCATCATTCACCAGCATAACAGGACCTTTATGGCACCAGCCCATGCAGTTCGCTTGCATTAATGTGAACTTTTTGTCTGGAGTTGTTTCTCCAACATCAATTTTTAGCAAATCTTTTAGGGTCTCAATGATTTCATCTTTTCCAGCCATATGGCAAGAGATGGTTTTACACACACGAATCACAAATTTTCCGCGGGGAACTGTGTCGAGAAATGTGTAGAAAGTTGCAGTTCCGTAAACGTCGGCTGTTGAGAGGTCTAAGGACTCTGCCACTTGAATCATGTCTTCTTCGCTAAGGTGATTTTTCTCCTCAACAATCGCCTGTAAAATTGGCATCAGTGCCTCGCGTTTTGCACCGATACTTTTTACTTTGGCCTGAATCAATTCTTTTACATCAGTCATGGTAATTTAGTTTATTTATTTGTTAATAAAATAACACTGTTAAAATATTCACATTCGATAACTACTCTAACTTCTTAATAGTCAAGCTAAATTTATAATACACCCTTTCTTGCAATCATGACAATTGTCATGATTTAGGTAATTAAATGTAGATTAATTTTAAATAAGATGAGATTCTGATGTAAGTTGTTGAGTATGAGTTTTGTAATGTAAAGGTGTTACGAAACATAGTTTGATTTAATTCAATTTATCCTTCGTTCTTACATCAATATTTATCTTTTAGTATTGTAGTTTACTGTTGTCCAGTAAAATTTTAGAAATTTCCTATCGCTAGCTAGCGGTGAGGAATATTCTCAATTTTAATTCATTATTATATTTTTATCGTACAACAGTGATTGTAGATAAAATAATTATCTTTATCCCTGATGTAAGTGAACTATTTTTGTGGCATGGAAACAGTAGATAAGCAAATAAAAGCATTGTTTTATAAATGGAATAAACGGCCGGCAGATAAGATTCAACAACTTCCAGGATCTGGCTCAGACAGAGTGTATTTCCGTATTCATTATGAGGATAAATCACTTTTAGCAGCATATAATGAGAATGTGGATGAAAATCGTGCATTTTTTAATATGACACAGCATTTTAGAATGAAAAACCTTCGCGTTCCAGAGCTGTATCTCGTTGCTGATAATGAGCAGTGTTATTTATTACAAGATCTTGGAGACACAAGTTTGTTTGATTTGCTGACCAAATATCGAAATGGAAAGGAGATTTCCAAAGATGTGCTGAATTTATACAGTGCAGCACTTGAATCGCTCGCATATATGCAAACTGTAGCTTCTGAGGGTTTTGATTATTCGGTCTGTTATCCTGTGTCAAAATTTAACAGAAAAGCCATTGAATGGGATTTGAATTATTTTAAATATTATTATGCGAAATTAAGTGGGGCAGAATTTGACGAACTCGCACTCGATGAAGATTTTTCTAGATTGATTGATATTTTGCTTAAAGCTCCTTCTGATTATTTCTTATTTCGCGATTTTCAGTCACGTAATATTATGGTGTATGAAGGAAAACCATATTTTATTGATTATCAAGGGGGCAGAAAAGGTGGGTTGCAATATGACTTGGTATCTTTATTATGGCAGGCTAGGGCTGATTTGCCACATGATGTACGTGAATATTTAGTATCACAATATTTAAAAGCTTTAAGTAGATATATTGATTTTAAGGAAGCCGACTTCCGCTATTATTATGATGCTTTTATTTTGATACGTGTGCTACAGACTCTTGGAGCGTATGGATTTAGAGGTATTTATGAGCAAAAATCTCATTTCTTATTGTCCTTACCAATGGCAATAAAAAACTTAAAAACGGTAATGCAATCGAATCGTTTTATTGGGAAATTTCCGGAACTCAGCAAGCTGCTAAATACGCTTTTAATGCCAAAATTTCAGCCTTGGTTAGCTCAGCAATCAGAACCCGGAAAGCTTATTATTCAAGTGGGTAGTTTTTCTTATAAAAAAGGCTTGCCTAAAGATTATTCCGGACATGGTGGGGGACATATTTTTGATTGTCGCGCCATACATAATCCGGGGCGATACAATGAATATAAATCACTTACCGGAAGGGATGATCCAGTTGCTAAATTCCTTGATAAGACAGAGTCAATGCAGGAATTTCTGAACTCAGTGACTCGGATTGTGGATCAATCCACTGAAACCTATTTGCAAAGGGGATTTGATTATTTATCCATACAATTTGGGTGTACAGGAGGACAGCATCGCTCAGTGTATGCAGCAGAAAATATTTATCATCATCTGAAAAACAAATATCCTGTTCACCTTGTTTTAAATCATAGAGAACAAGATTTCTAGTTCTATGGCAAAGAAAATGTGTGAAAAGAAAAAACAGAAATCTCAAGAGGATGCTGTTTATAAGTGTGAAAAGTGTGATTTGCAAGCGAAGAAAAAAAAACAGCTTTGCAAACCTAAATCATTAATCTAAAAAAATACAAGGATGAAAGCAATGATATTTGCTGCAGGGCTTGGTACTCGACTATATCCATTAACTAAAGATCGGCCTAAAGCCTTAGTTGAAATTGATGGGAAACCAATACTTGGACATTTAATTCATAAATTGCATGCTTATGGTTTTGATGAATTTGTTGTGAATGTGCATCATTTTGCAAATTTGGTTATTCAGTATCTTAAATTTGAGGAGTTTGCTGATTATAAAATCACTATTTCAGATGAGCGTGAGGCTTTGCTTGAAACCGGTGGTGGCTTATTAAAAGCTGCACAGTTATTAAAAGATGATGATCCTGTTTTAATTCATAATGTGGATATTTGGACAGATATGAATTATTCAAAACTGCTCGCTGTACATCGTGAGCATAAGGCATTTGCAACACTTGCCGTTAGAAATAGAGATACGTCACGTTATTTGTTATTTAATGAATTTTCGAAGCTTGTCGGCTGGAAAAATATTAAAACCAATGAAGTTCGAATGGTTAATGCTTGTGAAAATACTATAGCCTATGCGTTTAGTGGAGTTCAGATGGTTTCTCAGGATTTTTTATCTGCGATAACTGGCAGTGGGAAATTTTCAATAATAGAATCGTATTTAAAAGCTGCTGAATCGAAAGATATCAATGCATTTATTCATGAAAATGATTTTTGGATGGATTTGGGTAAACCGGAGTCAATTGAGTTTGTAAATAATTTATAGTTGTAGCTCATTTGCATTAACGATACAGCTCAAAAGCGTATTGAATTTGAGCTTTATTTTGTATATTTGTGAGCTAAAACAAAAATAATGATTGATTCAAGAGAAAAATATATAATAGATTTCATCCAAAAAACAGGTGAATGTTCCTCAAAAGAAATTTTTGTCGAAATTGATTTGCCTGTCAGTTATGCAACTTTAAAAAGATTGTTGACAAAATTAATTTCTTTAAACTATATTTCAACAAAAGGACAAGGCAAAGGGACAAGATATTTAATTTCTCCTGTATATCAAGTGATTCAACCTATTGATGTTGATAAATATTATGAAAAAGAAATTGATGAAAGAAATATAAAGGAAGGATTTAATTTCCAAGTCATTAATGAGGTGCTTTCAAAACATAGTGTTCTCACTAACAATGAATTACAAAAGCTCAATGGTCTTCAAAAGATTTTCATTAAAAACATCTCACAGTTATCAGATAAAGCATATAAAAAAGAGTTTGAAAGATTAGCAATTGATTTGAGCTGGAAATCCTCACAGATTGAAGGAAACACTTATTCTTTATTAGAGACAGAGCGACTTTTAAAAGAGAAAGAAACAGCTTCAGGAAAAACAAAAGAAGAAGCTGTTATGCTTTTAAACCATAAAGATGCCCTTGACTTTATTATTGAAGCACCAGATTATTTAAATTCGTTAAGCGTTTCAAAGATTGAAGATATTCATAGTATTTTAGCTAAAGAGCTCGATGTTGAAAGAAATTTAAGGAAAAGGCGTGTTGGCATCTCGGGAACTAATTATAGACCACTGGACAACCAATTTCAGATTTCAGAAGCATTAAAAGATTCATGTGATTTAATCAATAAAAAGTCGAGTGTATTTGAGAAAGCCTTAATGGCATTAGTTTTAATTTCATACATTCAACCATTTATGGATGGAAATAAGAGAACTGCCAGGATTGTAAGTAATGCAATTTTAATGAATGAGAATCACTGTCCATTATCGTTTAGAACTGTGGATTCAATTGATTATAAAAAAGCAATGCTGTTGTTCTATGAACAAAATAACATATCAAATTTTAAAGAAATTTTTATTGATCAATTTGAATTTGCTGTAAACACATACTTTTAGCCTGTATTATTCACAAAATGAAAGTGATTTTAAAAGAACAGCGGGAAACATTTGTTTGCCTGAAAATTATTTGCCGAAGCAAATTGTTTGAAATTGAGGAGAAAATAATTAAAGCAAAAAAGGAAAATAATGAGTTGATTTTAATTTTCGTAAAAAGTATTGAAACTACACAGAAAAATCAAAAATAATTCAATTAAAATTCAATCAAAAATTGTTAATTGGTGTTCGATATTCATAAAACAGAGTGATAAATTGAATATCAATTAACGAATAATGATTTAAGAAGTTGAAAATATGAATAATACAGGTTATACCATTTGTTAATCAAAATCGGTATTAGTCTTACACGTTATCTATATGACAAGCTCCTTTTTTGCCGCCTTCTATTTCGCAAGAGCAACCTCCTAAACCACCTTCTCCGGCAGTTGCACAAGAAATCCCCATTTGTTTCATATTTTCATTTTCGCCAATATGTGTGTCGGGGAAGGCTTTTTTCTTACTGAAAAATATTTTAATTCCTAGACCGAGAAATACAAAGCTTAGGATTACGATTGACAATAATATTAACTTTAACATAATTTATTTCCTTTATTTTTTAACACAACTTATTTATTCGAAAGTTTAGTAATCGGTAATTTTTTGCCAAAAATACGAATTATCCCATAAAGTATTGCAATGCTAAACGGAATTATCAGATAAAACGGAACGCCGAATGCAGCAGGAATAGCTCCCAAAAATAATGAAGCCGCTCCCACAGTTAATGCATAGGGTATTTGTGTTTCGACATGGTCCATGTGACGACATCCGCTTGCAAGCGAGCTTAAAATTGTGGTGTCGGAAATAGGGGAAATGTGATCTCCAAGTACTGAACCGGCAATTACCGTGCTGACAACATGATTAAAGATTGCCATTGAAGCTTCATGATCTAAGCCGTATTCCTTGCAAATTAGCCAAGATGCAGGTAGCATCAGCGGATACATGATGGCCATTGTGCCCCAGCTTGAGCCGGTTGAAAATGCAATAAAGGCTGAAAATACAAATGATATTGCTGGAATCCATGGCGGTGAAACTGAAAGCTGTTGCATGATATGACTAATGAAATCGGCAGTATGTAAATGCTCTGTTAATAAAGCCAATGCCCATGCAAATGTTAAAATAAGAATCGCAGTTAACATGGATTTAAATCCGTTAATCATGGCTTCAATGCTTTTTTTCAAATTCAGCAGCTTTTTGCTGACAGTAATGGTAATTGCCAATAAAACGCCTGCAAACGAAGACCAAAGCAGTGCATCAAATGAATTACCCTGCCCTATAATATGTGAAATTTTATTTCCGAGACTTAAATTTGCATCGTTCCAAACTGCAGCATCCCAACCTGTGAATATTAAGCCTGCTATGGTTCCGAAAACAACTAGCATTACAGGTAATAAACCGTTCCATGCTGAACTGACTAAACTATTTTTAGGTTTTTCTTCGGGTTCAATAAGATCTGTTTGATTTCCGTCGCGGGCTTTTAGTTCATGTTTGTACATCGGACCATAATCGCGACGCAACATAATGATCATAAAAACAAAGGCTATGGACAGTAGGGGATAAAAGGAATATTTCAGCGACGCAAAAAACACGCTGTATGCCGTAGTTTTTAATCCTAAAGTTGAAATTCCGTCTTGAATGTAGCTTAATTCTGCACCTATCCAAGTTGTAATAAACGCTATAGCAGCTATTGGTGCAGCTGTGCTGTCAACAATATATGCGAGTTTTTCGCGGGAAACTTTTAGCTTGTCTGTAACTTTTCGCATTGTATTTCCAACCACGAGTGTGTTCGCATAATCATCAAAAAATATGGCAATTCCCAAAAGCCAAGTTACTAATTGTCCTGAACGGGATGTTTTGGCTTTTCGTGATAACAATCTAACCAATCCTCTCATGCCGCCATTTCGCGTAATTATTCCCACCATACCTCCAATTAGCATGGAAAAAACAATAATGGAAAGATGCTCTTTGTCATTCAGCGCTTGAATGATATAAGTATCGATTAAGCGTAAAAATCCTGTGATAATTGCTTTGAAAACACCAAGTCCTTGATGAAAACTAATGATTAATGTGCCGCTGAAAATGCCGAGAATTAAGGCAGAGAAAACTTCCTTAAATATCAGGGCAAACAAAATTGCAATTAGCGGAGGCACTATGCTGAACCATAATGGAATCGGATTGATATCAGTGCTGCTATTTTGTTTTCCGATTTGAATCGTTTCTGTTGTTTTTGTTTGATATTTTTTTTCGTATTTCGCAATGCCTTTTTCAAAAAACAGGGTTTCGGGTATTTCATTAATTTTTACGCTAATACTATCTGAAATATCAAGCGGTTTTGTGTCATGAAATAAAGTGATTGTTAGCTCAGTATTAGTGTTGCCAACGATAATCGCATCCGATTTCAGTAAAATGGAATCAATTTGTGAGTTTTGAGCCGACAGATTAGAGCTAAGCCCTATTGCTAGCATAAAAAACAACAAATATTTTTGGATGGCTTTTGGCATATCAGGTTTTTAATATGGTAAAGAGCACTGAATTTCCTTTAATTCGTAGTTTTTTCTCGGCAATGATAACCATTCCACTGGCTTCCAACTCTTTTCGCAGTGATTTGAAGGTGTAAACTTTATAATGCTTAGAAGTATTCAGTAATTTTTTAAGATAAATTCCTATCCAATTTAAGAATCCGCGAAAGCTTCTTATTGATCCATGACAACAAGTATTTGAAATAATAATTCCATTAGGTTTAACTATGCGTTTCGACTCAAGAAGTACAATTTCAGGATTTTGATGATAGTTGAGTATATGGCATAACAAACATGCTTCTTTACTGTTTTCTTTGATGCTTGTATGTTCAATATTTCCGATTTCAAGATGAATATGATCGTGTTCAGGACTCCGTTTCCTGGCTTTTGCCATACTAATCATTGCTTCGGAATAATCAATTGCATGAATGGAGTCAACAAAATCAGATAACTCATAAGCAATATAACCAATTCCACAACCTAAATCGGCTAAATGGGAGGAAGGTTCAAGGTGATATATAATTAAATTTTTGCACTCATTAAACTGCTTAGCCATAATTAAGCTGAGCCTTGCTGATTTAGCTGCTTGTTTATCCCAATATCTATGTTTTTTATTCATCATAACCACGATTGAAGGCGATGAATTTCTCAACTTTAATTTTCATTAATCGTACCCCTTTAATTGCCGGCTCATTATATGTAAATGTTTTCCCTGTATATTGTTTCATGACTTCGTTCATGGCGTCGGTTTTTTCTTGTAATCCTTCAATTTCAACTAATTTTCCGTAAGCCAAAACCGATTTGAATTTCATGGAATAGGAGCAGGCAACTTTTTCATGACGAATATTCATTGCTTCATCCACATAAAACGAAATGCAAACCTTGTTATTTTTTCCCAAAACATCAAACTTCTTTCCCGTTGGTGCGCTGTGTAAAATTATGCAACCATCTACATATCCAAAATTCATTGGGATTGCGTAAGGTTCGTCTCCATCAACCATGCTGAGAGTACATACTTGCGCTTTACGGATAATTTCATCAATTTTATTCTGCGATTCAATCTTATATTTTTTCATTTTTATTATTTCTTGAAAGACGATTTGTCAAAAATTAAAAGCTTAAAAATAGTAAATATCTTGTAAAAAAAGGAAATTCGTGGGTTTTCTTTATTTGGTTTATATGTAACAAAGCCATAAATTGTTTGTGAATCAGACACTTGTGCCGCTTTGAAATAGCCTGTCTTTTACTATCTTTGCACTTACTTAAATTCGTAAAACAATGAAGGAACGATTGATTTTAATATCAAATGATGATGGGCCGCATGCATTAGGTTTGCATGCCTTGATTGAAGTCGCCAAGGAATTCGGACGGGTTGTTGTTGTTGTTTCCGATACCGGACAATCCGGAAAGTCTCACTCCATTACGATGAATCAGCCGTTGCGCATTCGTGAGGTGGAAAATACTGAAAAATATGCATTTTATACTGTAAGCGGAACGCCTGTAGATAGTATTAAACTTGGGCTTGATCAGGTTTTATCTGAAACACCTGATGTTGTTTTAGCTGGAATTAATCACGGGTCAAATGCAGCGGTTTCTGTTATTTATTCTGGGACAATGGGAGTGGCACTTGAAGCTGCTTTACACGGAATTCCCGCAATAGGATTTTCGTTGTTGAATTTTAGATCTGATGCCGATTTCACCCTTAGTAAAGTTGTGGTGCGTAGTGTGTTACAGTCGGTACTGAATAATGGTTTAGCTCCGAATATTGCTTTGAATGTGAATATTCCAGATATTTCTCCCAAAGATTTTAAAGGAATTCAAGTTTGTCGTCAAGCACTCGGTGTCTGGAGCGGAGAATTTGAAAAACGCATCGATCCGATTGGTCGTGATTATTTTTGGATGACCGGATTTTTTGAAAACCATGAAACCGGAAATCAAGATACGGATGAATATGCTTTAAGTCAGAATATGGCATCTGTTGTCCCTGTAAAACCTGACTTTACAGATTATGCAAGTATAGAAATGATTAAAAAATGGAATTTTGAGCAATAAATTATGGATAAATTAGTAAAACAACGTTTGAATAAACCGGCATACGGTTTGATTTTGGGGCTGATTCTCCCATTTATTGTGGTTATTGTTATGTATTTTATACAGGATAATAAAGATTTAACATTATTAAACTATATAAAATACTTGACTCGTATGGGAACATTCTTGCCCATGTTGAGTTTGACTACTCTAATAAATTTAATCCCGTTTTATCTCTTTAAACGATTGGAAATGTGGTATCTTAATAAAGGAATTGTTTTTTCCATTTTTCTTTATGTGGTACTTGTTGTCTTTTTGAAGTTTGTAAACATTAATTAATGAAGTATTACATCATTGCTGGCGAAGCATCTGGAGATTTGCATGCCGCAAATCTTATTAAAGGATTGTTTAAACACGATCCGGAAGCAGATGTGCGAGCTTGGGGTGGTGAATTGGTTGAAACTGCAGGTGCTGAATTGGTTAAACACTATAAGGATTTAGCCATAATGGGATTTGTTGAAGTGCTGTCGCATTTGAATACAATTCGTAATAATTTTAATTTCGCAAAAGCAGATATCCTTGAATTTCAGCCAGATGTTCTTATCACAGTCGATTTTCCCGGATTTAATTTGCGCATGGTAAAGTGGGCGAAATCAAAAGGAATTCGTACTTTTCATTACATCTCGCCGAATTTGTGGGCATGGAAAAAAAACAGAGTGTATTCTATGCGAAAAACCATCGATAAACTGTTTGTGATTCTTCCGTTTGAGCCCGATTTTTATCAGAAATTTGACGTAGATACAGTTTATGAAGGACATCCGTTGTTGGATGCTGTCAATCAGTTTCAGGCTGTCGAATTGTCACACTTTAAGCAAATGCATAAAATGGATGAACGTGATATTGTTGCGATATTGCCGGGAAGTCGAAAACAGGAAATTTCTCGTATGTTGCCGCATATGATACAGGTTGCCGAACAAAATCCTCAATATCAGTATCTTATTGCTGGTGCACCTGGGATGGATATTGAATTTTATCAACAGTTTATTTCAAATCATGATAATATTCATTTACTCCATAATGAAACCTACGATATTTTACATCATGCAGTATCAGGAATGATATGCAGTGGAACGGCTACATTAGAGGCTGCCTTGTTTAATGTTCCACAGGTTGTTTGCTATAAAACCAATAAAATAACATTCCTTATTGCCCGCTTAATTGTGAAAATCCGAAGATTTAGTTTGGTCAATTTAATTTTGGCACGTGATGCGGTAAAAGAATTGGTTCAATATGAAATGACAGATGAAGGTCTTGCAAAGGAGTTTAATGCAATATGCCCGAATGGAGATAAACATGATTTTGTTCTCGAAGCTTATGATGAGCTTAAGTCAAAGCTCGGTTCGCAGGGAGTGTCTGATCGTCTTGCTAAAAAAATGATTGATATATTACATGAAAACTATCCGTCAACATAGCCTTTTTTTATTTGGATTTTTGTTGATAGGCTCTGCGATTTTTGCTCAAAAGTTAGATGTTCGTATTTTTGCAGATGAAGCAGTGGCATCTATTGCTTTTAGTACGCGAAATGCTGATTATCATTTGATGACTGATGATTCTGTGCTGTTTTCCTTTGTTCCGAATCAAAACCTGCATATCGTGAATACGGATACGAGTTTTCTATTAAAACATGATAGCTTGCAGTGGAATTTAAATGTATTTTCATTGGTTGAAGATACCGTATCAAGTGGATTTTTCATTAATTTATCGCATTTGGAAAGTCCTGCGCGTGCGTATCAAGGCGATTTACAGGTTAAGCACTCCGAGCATGGCGTTTTATTGATAAATAGTGTCGATTTGGAGGATTATACTGCCGGTGTTGTAGAGGCAGAAGGCGGATATTCTGGAACGTTGGAGTACTATAAAACGCAGGCGGTTATTTGTCGGACATATGCGTTAAGAAATATTCATCGACATGAGTCAGAAGGATTTCAGTTGTGTGATAAAACGCATTGTCAGGTATATCACGGAAAAGCCGGAAATGCTCTCATAATATCTGCATCAAAGCAAACCCATGGGCAAGTAATTGTTGATGAAAATTTCAAATTAATCAATGCGGTTTATCATTCAAATTCTGGAGGGCAAACTGCAAATTCGGTGGACGTTTGGACATCACAATTGCCATATTTGGTGTCTGTTGCTGATACATTTTCTCTGGCAGGAAATCATGCAAGATGGCATCGCAGCATCACTTTAACAGAATGGCATATTTTTCTTGAAAATCGTGGTGTTGATATTAGCCGTTTGAGTGATGAAAAAATGATTCAGCGACTACAAAAACGCATAGCAGCTATGAATTTTGGACATGTTCATATTCCAATGAGAGAGATACGGAAATATTTTGGATTAAAATCAGCTTATTTTGAGATTGAAATAATCGGGAAGGAATTGGTTTTTAAGGGAAAAGGTTACGGACATGGTGTCGGTTTAGCTCAAGAAGGAGCAATGGAAATGGCTCGTGCCGGATTTACTTACGATTCAATAATTGCTCATTATTATAAAAATACTAGCATTGTTGGTTTACAGTTACTCAAGGTATTTGACGGCCTAGAAAAGATTTCTGGAGAACAATGAAAAAAAATAAGCAACAATTCGAATTGTTGCTTATTTTTTTTCATATCTGATTCACTGATTTTTATTTCTCTCTTACTAGATGGAACGGACCAGTTAAATCGTATTCAACAGCATCCATACCAATGGCTTTGATAATGTAATAATAGACACCAGGCGCAGCATCTCCGCCACCGGCAAGTTTTCCATTC
>JAYEFQ010000033.1:0-55084 GCA_034658655.1 Bacteroidota bacterium | reverse complement strand
TCGAACTTTATGAATCAGACTCCGACTAAATGGACGAACACTAAATAGTGTCAATAATGTATTAAAAAACACTGTTATCCGGTAAAACTTTAAAAATTTCTATCTACTAATAAACATAGCGGCTGTGAGATTTCAAAAACTGTTAGTATCTTGCACCCAAATGTCGTATGCACTATGGATTATCACAGCACTTGCAGTAATTTTGTCTTTCATTAAAGACAAAAACAAAAGCCTGCACGCGCTTAAAATTGCAGCTAAAAAATTCCTGAATATTTTGCCTTTGTTTCTGGTAATTATGGCTGCATTTGCAATCAGCATAACATTCATTCCAACAGAAGCACTAAGCAAAATCATCGGAAAAGAATCCGGATTAATTGGTGTCATTATCTCATTAAGCGTAGGAAGCATTTCCGTAATGCCTGGATTTGCAGCTTATCCCATGGGTGCCGCTCTGAAAATGCAAGGAATACCCTATTTCATTATTGCCGGATTTGTCCTTTCATTAATGAATGTTGGAGTTGTATCCTTTCCCTTAGAACAAAAGTTTCTCGGAACAAAAGTTGCAATTATTCGAAATTTACTAGGGCTGTTCGTTTCTGTCCTTGTCTTAATCATTATTAAATTAATTTTCAATGAATAAGCTAAGCACTAACCAATGGATTTATATTGCATTGTTTTCAGGTTTTCTGATTAGCATAGCAATTTCCATTTCGTTAGAATCAGCTACCGGAATAGCTTGTGGCTTAACATTTTGGGATGTGCTTGTTGAAATGATGAAAATTCTACCTTTTGCATTCATTCTCATTGCACTCATTGAAGTTTGGGTAAGCGATAAAGTAATCATAAAACATCTTGGAAAAAACAGCGGATACATGGCTTATTTCTGGGTTTTACTTCTCGCAGGAATTTCAGTTGGAGGAATTTTTGTCGGACTTCCACTTGCTCAAAGCTTACAAAAAAAGGGAGCATCGCTGTCTGTCATTTTTGTTTACCTCGGATTTGTCGGAGTGGCTCGAATTCCAATGACCATTTTTGAAATTTCATTTATGGGCCTACCATTCACCTTTGCACGACTTGCAGTTGCCATATCATCATTTTTAGTGATTGGAATTATTATGGGGAAATATCTCAGCAAAAGAAATTATACATTAAAACAAGATATTTGAATGACATTAAAATAACTATTTTTTGAGCAACACCAACGAATTCAGCAATTTGCCAATAATAGTTGACATTATTGCGCAAGACGAATGAGGATTTTTATTATATTTATAGCCTAAACCTTAAAACTCAATTGCAATGAAAAAAATTAGCATTCTTAGTATCTGTTTCTTTTTAGTAAATTTCATGATGGCACAATCAGTAATTGTCTTACATAGCACTGATACAACAGCCGTCTTTACCGGACATACAGCTTTTGCTGATGCTTATGCTTTAGCAGAAAATGGAGATACTGTCTATTTGTCTGGTGGTGGGTTTACTGCTCCAACCAACTTTGAAAAAGGATTAAAAGTTTTCGGTGCAGGCATGCATCCTGATTCAACGGTTGCAACATACATTACTCAAATCAGTGGAGATATTGAAATTTTAAATGGAGCCGATGGCTTGTATTTTGAAGGAATACAGTTTTTACATCAAATCAGAGAATATCACACACAAGTGGTTGATGATATTGTGTTTATACGATGCAAATTTAATACTTCTTTGGATTTTGGTGTTAATGGCACTCCATCTGTTTCGCGGACGAATTATTCATTTATACAATCTGTTTTTATGAGCATAATCTACTTGGATGGAGTAACAAATAGTTTATTTACAAACTGTATATTTAATCACAGGCTTTTTTATTCAAATTTAAACGCCATTAAAAATTCATCATTTCTATACACTCCTTTAAATTCGGGTTATGATATTATTGCAAGTTCAAATAACAATTCGATTAATAACTGTGTCTTTCATACACCAACAAGTCCATACTTAATTGATGGGGAATCAAATACGGTGAAAAATTGTGTAACACAGCATGCTACTCCTGATTTTGGCAGTACACCAACTGATGTTAATAATTACAAAGGAATTGATTTATCAAGCATTTTTATTTCGCTGCCATCAGTGCCATTTAGCTTTGATGATAACTATCATCTAAACTCATCTGCTGAAACTACTTATCTTGGTGACGATGGAACGCAAGTTGGTGTCTATGGTGGATTATTTCCATTGAAAGAAGGCTTTGTTCCTCAAAATCCGCACATCAGTACAAAATCTATCAGTTCAGCGACAGATGAGAATGGATTTCTTAATGTGGATGTTGAAGTAAACGCTCAAGATAATTAATTATGAAACGCTTAATTTTCATAATTTCATTTTTGCTTGTCAGCTTTGCTTTGTCTGCACAAAATCAAATAAATGCATATCAGTATTGGT
Source organism: Bacteroidota bacterium (assembly GCA_034658655.1). GTDB lineage: Bacteria > Bacteroidota > Bacteroidia > Bacteroidales > ML635J-15 > JAQIBY01. The sequence goes on along the minus strand of JAYEFQ010000033.1, from coordinate 52,660 downwards.
TTAATGAAGACTTTAATACAGCGACAACTGTTACAATTACTCCTGAGCAAACGCTGAATTTTCAAACGGATATTGATGCCTCACAGCTTAATACTGGTGTCCATATTTTTTATCTCCGTTTTAAAGATGATAATGGCTTGTGGAGCAGTCCTCAAGCACAATTTATCTATCGATTTTTATCTCAAAGTGCTGCTCCCGGAGCTAATAAAATTGTAGAATATCAATACTGGTTTGATGCAGGTTTTGATGCCGCAGTTAATCAGACAGTTACCGCCTCTCAGAACTATCAAATGCTGACAGATATTGATGCATCAGCAATAACTCCCGGTGTGCATCTTTTTTACATTCGCCATAAAGATGACCTAGGACAGTGGAGCTCACCCGTCGCTCAATTTTTCTATAAATTTTCTGAGCAAGTTTTTGTACAGAACAATGAAATTTCACGCTATCAATATTGGTTCGATGATGGTTTTGATGATGCGGTTTCTCAAAGCATTCCATCTTCTTCAAATTTTCAACTGATTTCTGATATTGATGCCACTGCACTGAGTTCAGGCGTGCATATTTTTTACCTCCGTTTTCAAGATGAAAAAGGGCAATGGAGCAGTCCGGTTGCACAGTTCATTTATAAAATGGCAATTCCTGAAAGTGGGCTCGAGCCGAATGAAATTGTGGCCTATCAATACTGGTTTGATGCAAATCATGATGATGTAATCACGGAATCGGTAAGTGCAACACAAAATCTCTTGCTCGCAACAGATATTGACGCCGGAGCAATTAATCCCGGGGTACATATTTTTTACCTCCGTTTTCTTGATAACAGAGGACAGTGGAGCAGTACAATATCTCAATTTATTTACAAAATTCCTGAGTCATTATCAATTGAAAATAAAATTATTGCTTATCGCTATTGGTTTAATGATGATTTTACAAATGTATATGAAGCTCCAATAAGTCCAGCGCAGTCTTTATTTTCGCTCAGTGAAACGATTGATATGACACAAATGTGGAAAGGAGAATATACTTTGCATTATCAGTTTAAAGATACGCTGGGAATGTGGTCATCGCCAACTGTGGATACCATTGAAAAAATTGCGCATCCAATCGCAGAATTCACCTATTCTCGTCTTGAAACCTGTGATTCTACAATCATCGATTTTCAAAATTTAAGTATGGATGGAGATACCCATTACTGGGATTTTGGTGATGGAGCGATCAGTTCAGATTCTGCGGCATCTCATGTGTATTATGGAACAGGAAATTATCTGGTAAGCCTTACAGTAACAGACACCTCCTTGAATGTTGATAGTACAATGACAGAAATAATTCACATTATTGGGCCAACAAGCAGCTCACTAATTGAGGAAGTTTGCGATGTGTATGAAGCGCCTTCTGGGACATTATTTACCGAATCGGGAATTCATTACGATACCATTTCGAATTATATGTTCTGCGATTCTGTCATTGAAATTGATTTAACGGTTTTGGAATCTACCTTTGCGGAGGTGAATGTGCATGCTTGTGATTCCTTTGTGGCACCTTCCGGGGATGTGTATTTTGCTTCAGGACAATATTTCGATACCATTCCGAATGTTGCAGGTTGCGACAGCATTATTGAAATTACACTTGATCTCGGGAACACAAGTTTTGCAAGTATAAATGAAGATGTTTGCGATGTCTATTTATCTCCCGCCGGGAATAATTATACAGAAAGCGGAGTATATTTTGATACCATACAAAATGCAAGTTTATGTGATAGTATCATCGAAATTAATTTGAATATTAGGGAAAGTTCATACGGATATTTAATTGAGGAAGTTTGCGATGAATACCTTTCTCCTGCTGGAAATATTTACACAGAATCTGGTTTGTTTTATGATACCATTCCGAATGCAGCAACCTGCGATTCGATTATTGAAATTGATTTAACTGTTTTGGAATCTACCTTTGCTGAGATGATTGTGCATGCTTGTGATTCCTTTGTATCACCTTCCGGGGATATGTATTTTGCTTCAGGACAATATTTCGATACCATTGCGAATGTTGCAGGTTGCGACAGCATTATTGAAATAAATCTTGATGTTACAACGATTGATAATACGATTAGTTTGCTAGAAGAAGGCTTAGCTGCAAATCAGAATGACGCAAACTATCAGTGGTTAAATTGCGATATGGATATAATGGAGATTGATGGCGCAACTGGACAGGAATTTTTCCCTGATGTGGATGGAAATTATGCTGTTAGGATTTCCCTTAACGATTGTGAAAAAACATCTGAATGTTATGAAATTTTTGGATTGTTTACTGAAAGCAGCATTGCTGATGGACTGAAAGTGTATCCGAACCCAACGGACGGTTTGGTGAAAATATCATTGCCTGAAATAAAGTCAACAATTCAAGTTTCGGTTTATGATATTACCGGAAGGTTAGTGCAGCATTTTTCTGCGCAAAACACCGATTATATTGAGTTTACAATTGATGCACCTAAAGCTGTTTATTTAATAAAGCTTTTTGCAGATAAGGAAATGTATTCAAAAGCAATTGTTGTTGAATAAAGTAAGTTTTTGACGCGCAGGAGGTTTGAGGCCCAGACATGCGTCGGGATTGCTTCGTGTTGCATTTTTTAGTTCGCAAACTCCTGAAAAATGACACTCAGGGAATTTGATCCGTCGGGGGGCTGCCTGTCCGACTGCTGGCGGAGACAAGGGTTAGAGTTAAAAAATCGTAGATACATAATTGCGTTCCGAAAGCTTTCTGGAAACGTGGAGGAGATGAAAAAAAATCATTCGGTTGAAAAGAAAAACGAAAATGCGTAGTCGAATAGACGCGTGGTGGCAATGAAAAAACAATCACAGCAGTTAGCCAGCAGTTTAGCACATTGTTAAAGTTTTGAATTTTCAATTTTGATGCTTGTTATGGGTGTACGACAAATTATTTACACTAAGGAACTTGGGGACAAATCAAACATAACTCACAAAATTAATTTGTCAAATCATTCAAAAGGTATTTTTTTAGTGAAGATACAAAGCAAAGAAAAGTATGAAATTAAAAAAGTAATAATATACTGACAATTGATGATAACGATAGCGTGATAACATAATGGGGCGTTGACGATGGCACGAAAGCGAAATAGCATGATGACACGATAGAATAAAAACACATAAAGAATAAAAGGAGGCTTATCCGATGCAAGCTTTATGAAACATTCAGCTATTCAGGTGCTTTTGTGCGACTTACGGATAGCTTCCGATGTAATGGATTGGATACTGTAATTTAGAAATATTCTATCTTTTGATGCTTCTTTATCTTTTGGTTCTTAGAATTTGATTTTTTTTGTAATTTGCGAATTGAAATTTGAAATTTGGAAAAATCATGGACATCCCTATAATTATTTTGTTGGTTGGCTTATTGATATTTGGATCCTTCTTTTTTAATCGGATATTTTCTAGCCTACAAATTCCCAGTGCTTTATTTTTCATAGTCGTAGGAGTTGTCATCGGATTTTACATTGACCCCGAATTATATTTCGGTGATGTCAGAGGCACTTTTGCAGCCCTCACACTTAATGTGATTATTTATCATATCGGAAAACGTTTTAATTTTAAAAACATTAAAACCGTACCAACACGAGCGTTGCCATTTACCTTACTCAATGTGTTTTTTACGATCATCTTAATTGCCGGAACAGCTCGTTTTATTGGGAAAATGGACTGGACAGCTTCACTATTTCTTGCCTTTATTTTAAGTGGCACTTCCTCTGTGATTATTATCCCCATAGCTCAATCCCTAAAACTAAAAGACAAAAGTGAAAAAACGCTTTCTTATGAATCCATTTTCACGGATATCATTTGCATTGTCGGCGGATTAATATTTTTTGAATACATAATTCATGGAGCAAATACCGCTGAAGAAGTTTCTGTCCAGGTAGCAGAGTCAGTACTATTCGGATTACTTTCAGGTGTAATTGCAGGCATCCTTTGGATATTGGCACTAATTAGCATGCGTCGCGTTACTCATACCATGTTTGCAAGTATTGCATTTATTCTAATCATTTTTGGAGCCAGTTCATCCCTCGGGTTTAATGGTGGATTCGCAGTCTTAGCCTTTGGAATCATGACAGGAAATATTGACCATAATCTATTCAAGAAATGGTTTACATCTGGAATGACAGACAAGGCAAAAGAATACACATTAAATGAAAAACACTTTTTTGATGAACTCATTTTACTTATTCAAACATACTTTTTTGTATATATGGGTATGATGCTGGAATATTACTCAACGCTAGCTTTCCTCATTGCCCTAATACTTATAGTAATGCTCGTATTGTTAAGATGGGTTAGTGTCAGAGCCTTTGCGTCAAAAGGAATTGATTATAAAGAGCGAATTATAATGAGTGTGCTTTTACCAAAAGGAATTATTCCAGCTGTTATGGCTACCTTTGCTTTTGAAATGGGTTTAAACGGTGGTGTAAATATTATGCAATATGCATATACAATTATTATTATCAGTTTATTTGTAAGCTCTATATTAATTGCAATTGCAAGAAAAAACCCCGAATACTTTGGGCGAGTAAAAGACAAAGTGCTTAAAACAGACAAATATGTTAACAATAATTCCACTGAAAAAAATTAAGATGCCACCCAACGGATTGCATTTGTGGTTAAGCATTAGTGCCCACGATTTACCACTAAACAGTGGATTAGTACTCGATACTGGAGCATCACAAAGTATATTTGATTCAGAAATCATGAAAAATTACCTTAGTGAGATAAAAGAAACCTTCGAATCAGATTTTGCTTCAGGAGTAAACGCAATGATTGAAAAAACATCATACGCCAAATTAAACGGACCGATTATTGGAGCACAAAAATGCAAAGACCTAAGTGTTGGAATAATGAGTTTGGAACATATACAAAGCATTTATGAAAAGTTTTTCAACTTGAATCTTTGTGGACTTATTGGAAGCGATTTCTTAGAAAAACACAAGGCAAAAATTGATTATAAATCATCAAATTTGATACTTTATTCAGATTAAGTTTTATAAAGCCTTATGTTTTAAAAATTATCAATATATTTGCAAGCCAAATTAAATAGGTTAATTAAAAGTTTATTACAATGCGGAATAAAGGAGCAGTTATTACGATTTTGGTTCTCCTGACATTAATTGTCTTGTATTACCTATCATTCAGCCTCAAAACATTTCAGGTTGAAAAAAATGCAAAAGCACATGCCGTTGAGCTAGCTGACAGAAATCTAGGAGAATCAGCAGATGCAGACAAATATGAATTCTATGTTGATTCAGTAGAATCTTCATATTTAGATTCTATTTCAGGCGAGGTGATTTACAATTTCCTTGGAAAACATACCTACTTAGATTGTAAATCAAGTGAGATAAATTTAGGTCTTGACCTTAAAGGGGGTATGAATGTTACCCTCGAGATTAAGGCAAAGGACATGGTAAAAGCTTTGGCGAACGATAAACGCGACCCAAAATTACTTGAAGCACTTAAAGTTGCTGAAGAGAATCAAACCAAAAGCAATGAAAACTTTGTCGTGCTTTTTATTGAAGCATATCAATCAATTGCACCAGGCGAAAGCATTGCACCATTGTTTATCACACCTCAAAATAAAGAGAAGATTACAATTACCTCGCCCAATGAAGATGTTCAAAAATACCTTATGGAAGAAACACAGGCTGCTTATAACAATGCCTTTGATATCCTGAGAAAACGTATTGACCATTTTGGTGTCGTGCAACCGAACATCCAACGTGATGTTGCCGTAAAAGGTCGCTTCCACATTGAACTTCCGGGCATTAAAGATCCCGAGCGTGTAAGAGATTTATTGCAGGGAACAGCAAAACTCGGGTTTTACGAAACCTATGAGTTCGCAGAAATTATCGCAAGCCTGCAACAAGCTGAAAACATCATCGCAAAATCAATTATGCAAGATAAAACCACAAATGATGATGATAGTGCTGATGAAGCGAAAGAAGGGGAAGATGAAGATGAAGATGAAGAAACAACAGAAACGGATACAACCGCACAAACTGAAGAAACTCCAGATTTCTTAGAAAATGAAGAAATTGAGCCAGGAGTTGCAACCGTTGATGATGAAGAAACACCAGAAACCAGCCAGCTAGCGCAACAGCAACAATACCAAAAAGAACATCCTTTATTTGCAATCCTTCAACCAAGCATAAACCAAGAGGGACAAGCTGCTAAAGGTCCGGTTGTTGGTACTGCACATTTTAAAGACACAACAAGAATTAATTACTTCCTTAATATGAAACAGGTGCGCTCTGTGTTGCCAATTGATTTGAAATTTGCATGGACGTTTAAAGCAATCCCAAATGCAGACGGTGGCGTGATGGAAGGATATTTTAACCTAATCGCGTTAAAAGAATCCCGTAAAGGTGGCCCTGCACTCTCTGGTGATGTTGTCGAAAAAGCAACTAAAGAATTTAGTAATTCAGGTGGTGCTGCTGCAGAAGTTTCTATGCTAATGAATAGTGAGGGAGCGAAAGAATGGGCAAAAATAACTGAAAAAAACGTAAATCGTAGCATCGCAATTGTACTCGATGGCTATGTGTATTCATATCCAAATGTTTCCGGGAAAATACCCGGAGGACGCTCATCCATTACAGGAAACTTCACTCCTGAAGAAGCAGACGATTTAGCCAACGTGCTTAAATCAGGTAAAATGCCTGCACCTGCTCGAATTCTTTCTGAAGCAATTATCGGTCCAACATTGGGACAAAAAGCAATTGATTCTGGTCTAAAATCTTTTATTATTGCTTTCCTCGTTGTTCTTATCTACATGATATTCTATTATAACCGTGCAGGATGGGTAGCTGACATCGCATTGATTGCAAATATCTTCTTTATTTTTGGTTCACTCGCTGCATTTGGTGCAGTACTAACATTACCAGGAATTGCCGGTATTGTCTTAACAATAGGTATGTCGGTGGATGCCAATGTGCTAATCTACGAGCGTATTCGAGAGGAACTTGCTGCCGGAAAAGGCTTAAAACTTGCCGTTTCTGATGGTTATAAAAATGCCTACTCTGCTATTCTTGATGCAAATATTACCACATTGCTCGTTGCAATTATCCTTTTCAGATTTGGCGTTGGTCCAATTCAAGGGTTCGCAACAACATTGATTATTGGTATCCTTTCATCATTATTCTCTGCAATTTTCATTACCCGACTAGTCTTTGGCACAATGATGGGTAAAGATAAAACAGTGAAATTTGACACAAAACTGACACGTAATGCATTTAAAAATATAAAAATTAAATTCCTAGCTAAACGAAAATTAGCTTTTATTGTCTCAGGAATTATGATTGTAATTGCACTTGGTTCACTTGTAACTCGTGGATTAAACCCAGGCATCGACTTTACCGGTGGGAGAACATATGTTATAAAATTCGAACAAGATGTTGAGGTGCAAGATATCGCATCAAGTATTGAAGCTACTATTGGGGAAAGACCTATGGTGAAATCATTTGGAGGAAACGATCAGATTAAAATCATTACAAAATACAAAATTGACGACAATTCTAAAACTGTTGACAATGAAATTGATTCTCTGATATATACAGGTGTTAAAACTTACCTCCCTGAGGATGCAAATATGAATAAATTCCAGAAAAAATATAAACAGTCGTCCCAAAAAGTGGGACCATCCATTGCTGATGATATCTTAAGAAAATCATTCTTTGCTGTTGGATTAGCGCTGATTATAATTTTCCTCTATATCCTGATACGATTCCAAAAATGGCAATACTCACTCGGTGCAATTACTGCATTGATTCATGATGTACTTTTTGTAATAGGATTGTTCTCTATATTTTATGCAATCATGCCGTTTAGCATGGAAATTGATCAGGCATTTATCGCCGCAATTTTAACTGTAGTCGGTTACTCAATCAATGATACGGTGGTTGTTTTTGATAGAATTCGTGAGTTCTTCAAAATCCATCCAAAACGTGATGCAGAAACAAACATGAATAATGCATTGAACAGTACAATCAGTCGTACCTTCAGTACTTCATTAAGTACCTTCTTTGTACTACTTAGCATTTTTGTTTTCGGTGGTGAAGTAATACGCGGATTCATTTTTGCACTCATGGTAGGTGTTATTGTCGGTACATATTCGTCGCTTTACATTGCAACACCTATTGCTTTTGAAATGATGAAAAAGAAAAACATAAAAAAATAAATTTTCTTAAACAAATAATTAAAAAGAAGTCTATTCGTTTGAATGGGCTTCTTTTTTTACCGAATTTTAAGATTAATCTTTCATAAATTCACGAAAAGGTCATTTTAAAAATAATAAAAAATCGTATCTTTCCACTTTATTAGAAGACTCACTTTTATATGAAACAAATTATAATTTTAATTCCGTTAATTTTCACCTTACTATTTGGGAATACCGCAATAGCACAAAGCTATCAGGACACAATTCAATCCTGCGAGAAAATTATAAAACAATACGAAACGAAAACCGACTCCATCCAAAATTTAATGGATAAATTGAAATTAAAGCATATACAAAACAAAATTCAATCAATCGGATTACCTCAAGGAGCATCACAGGAGGAAATCACACATCACCCAGGGCTTATAATTTCATACAACGAAAATCATGAACTCGCCAATTGGGTTGCCAGTATGATATTACCTGATATTAAAACGGGAAACTTTAGCCGTACGAATGATTTTCGCGTTGACACCACAATATCAACTGGAACATCGGAAGAAGCGGATTTCTTTTTAAAAACAGAAATTTCCGAAGATAAATATGAATACGATGGCTATGGATATGACAGAGGACACCTTACACCCTCTGCAGATTATCGCTGGTCAAAAACCGCAATGTCAGCAACCTATTTTTATTCTAACATGACTCCACAGCGTCCCGACTTTAATCGTGGAACATGGGCCAATGTCGAGGCCTTTCTCCGAGGGTATGTTATGGAAAATGAAACAGAATTGATCGTATATACCGGACCGATTTTATATGACAATATGCCTCAGGTTAAACGTAGCATCAATAATATGAGCCTCCCTGACTCCCATTATAAAATTGCTATCGACATGAAAAATGAACGTGTCATTGCCTTTTTAATGCCGAATAAACGAATTGATAATCCGATTGAAGATTATGTGGTATCAATAGACTCAATTGAAACACTCACCAACTTTGACTTTTTACCAAAAATGTCGGTGAAAAAAGAAATGAAATTTGAGTCACTGATAGACCCTGAACCATGGTTTAGTGGCAAACAAAAAGGAGACAAGACTCCCCTTGCAAAGGATAAATTGCCTCCTAAAACCTTCAACACTAGAGATGCAAGAGCGTTTATGGGTACAAATAAAAAAACCACCATTTGTGGGACAGTCGTTTCAACACATAAATCCCAAAAAGGAAATACATTCCTAAACTTAGACAAATCGTTTCCAAATCAAATTTTTTCCATTACAATTTGGGCATCTGATCATGTGAATTTTCCTTTCGAACCATCAAAATTCCTTATGGACAAGAAAATCTGTGTAACAGGAAAAATTACCGAGTATAACGGAACTCCATCACTCTATCTGAGTAATGAAAATAATATTCAAATATTGGATTAAAACAACGCAAGTTGCAAACAAAAATAACACTAAGTGGCTATTAATAAATAAGCTTAACAACCACTAGTTTTCTTGATAGCGCTATATACATTCTACTGCCAAATTGACAATTTAACTGCCAAATTGCAGATTTTTCATTTGAAATTTTGTATTTTTGCACAGAAAAGAATGGATTAATGAATATTCAAACAGTTAAACAACGATTTGGAATTATTGGAAATTCGGATGGACTAAACCGTGCAATAGACTTAGCTATCCAAGTTGCACCAACGGATTTATCTGTTTTAGTAAACGGCGAAAGTGGCGTTGGGAAAGAAAATATCCCCCGAATAATCCATCAGTATTCACACCGCAAACATGGGGAATATATAGCGGTTAACTGTGGTGCAATTCCTGAAGGAACAATTGACAGCGAACTTTTCGGACACGAAAAAGGAGCATTTACCGGAGCAACTGATAACAGAAAGGGATATTTTGAAGTCGCTAATTCAGGAACTATTTTTCTTGACGAAGTTGCGGAACTCCCTTCATCCACCCAAGTTCGTTTATTACGAATATTAGAATCCGGAGAATTCATGCGTGTTGGCTCTTCAAAAGTACAAAAAACAGATGTACGTGTTGTTGCTGCAACAAATGTTGATATCATTGAAGCCATTGAAAATCACAAATTCCGAGAAGATCTGTATTACCGATTGAATACAGTACCCATCATTATCCCTCCATTACGCAACAGACAGGAAGACATATATTTACTCTTTCGAAAATTCGCAATTGATTTTTCAGAAAAATACCGCATGCCAGCCTTAAAACTCGACAGAAATGCTAGAGAATTATTGGAAAATTATCGTTGGCCAGGAAATATCCGTCAATTACGAAATATAACCGAGCAAATATCTATCATTGAACAAGATAGGGAAATAAGTACAGAAACGCTTGCTCGATATATTCCAGGTGTTGAAAAATCAAAACTTCCAGCACTTATTAATAAGTCGAAAAACAATTATCAGGAATTCTCCTCCGAAAGAGAAATCTTATATAAAGTACTTTTCGATATGAAAAATGACATGAACGACTTGAAAAAACTCGTTTTTGACATGATGAAAAATGATCCGCATACAGCACAAAAAACGGAGGAAGAAAACTCAGCAATCCTACACAAACTATATAAAGACGAAGAAATTTATAAAATCAACAAAGAGGATGAACCCGTTTTACCAAACTCAGGATTTAAAGCAGATGCTGACCAGATTGAAGACACAGAAGAATTTGTGGAAGAAAATTTAAGCCTTGCAGAAATGGAAAAAGAAATGATTCTAAAAGCGCTTGAAAAATATCGAGGAAAACGAAAATATGCCGCTCAGGAACTCGGAATTAGCGAGCGCACTTTGTATCGTAAAATAAAAGAATATAATATTGATACGGCGTGAGAGTAAATACAAAACATATCATCATAATTCTTGCAAGCGCATTACTATCAGCTTGTTCTGGAGGTTACTCATTTACCGGAGGGAGTGTAGGCGAGGCAAAAACCTTACGTGTTGGATATTTTCCAAACCGAGCAGCAGTCGTTAATCCTTCTTTAAGCAATCAATTTGCAGAAGCGTTAAAAGATCGTTTCCTGCAACAAACGAATTTGAACTTAAGCAATGATGTTGCAGATTTAGAGTTTGAAGGTCAAATAACAGGATATCGCATTAGCCCCCAAGCAATTCAAGGAAATGAAACGGCTGCCCTCAACCGTCTTAAAATTACGATAAACGTAAAATTTGTAAATCGAAAAGACGAGTCGAAAAATTTTGAAAGTAACTTTTCACGATTTTCAGATTATTCAAGTACAGAAAGCCTCACAAGTGTAGAAAATCAACTTGTGGACGAAATACTCGAACAAATTACTGAAGATATTTTTAATCGCGCATTAGTTAATTGGTAATATGGAAAAACTTAGCTTAAAGAAATACATTAATCATCCGGATGCCTTAGACAAAGACAGCCTGAATAATTTGTTTGAATTAAGTAGAGAATTCCCATATTTTCAAACTGCATGGTTTTTACTCGCAAAAAACCTTCATACAATTGATGATCACCGTTTTGATGAAATCATCAAAAAAGCGGCTACTTATGCCAATGACCGAAGTAGGCTGCAACAAATAATCATGACAACAACAACAACGGAAAAAACGATAGAAAAACCAAAACCTAAGGAATCGAAAAAAACGATAGAAAAACCAAAAAAAATAAAATCTGAAGAAAAACTTCAAGTCGAAGAAAACAAAGACGAACAAATAGCGCCAAAACCGGCAGAAAAAGAAACGACCAGTGAAACACTTAAAGAAACACAACAATCAAAAACAGATAATGACGCACCAATAGCACCAGCAGAAGATGAAAAACAAAGTGTTAAACACGAATCTCCAAAGCAGGAGACAAAAGATAGCAAACAAGAAAATGATTTAGAATCCCTTCTAAAAGAACGCCTAAAAGAGCTAAAAAAAAAACGAAATGAATTAGATGAAATTTCAATAGAAATAAAGAAAATCTCAGAGCATCAAGATGAAAAAACAGAAGCAGATAATGAGAAAACTGACAAAAACAAGGGATATATTTTAAGTGATGAAGATTTATTTAACTTTCCTGAAAAAAAATCACATACACAAAAATCAACAAAAACAAAGACAGCCTTCACGATTGAATCATTAGAAAACAATAAAAAAACAAATGCAAAAAATCAAAAGCAAGAAATCATAGACAAATTCATAACAGAGCGATCTAAGAGCAAACCAAGCTTTTCTAAAACAAAAAAAACCATTGATTTTGACATCCCAAAATTTCATGAAACAAGTGAGCTTGTAACAGAAACTTTAGCAAAAATTTATACTTCCCAAGGACATTTAGATAAAGCATTGACTACTTATGAGAAATTAAGTTTGAAATATCCGCAAAAAAATATTTACTTTGCAAATCAGATTGAAAAAATTAAAGAATTAATCCGAACTAAAGAAAAATAACAATGTTTGTATTTTTAAGCATCTTATTACTCATCGTTTGTGCACTATTAATTTTAATCGTGCTAGTACAAAATCCTAAAGGAGGCGGTTTATCCTCTTCATTTGGTCAAGGGAACTCAGTAATGGGAGTTCGTAAAACAACGGATTTTTTAGATAAAGCAACATGGACACTGGCCATTGCATTATTGGCATTAAGTTTAATGGCCGGATTTGCAATTCCAGACCGAACAAAAGACACAAATGAACCGCCCGCAACCGAACAGACACAACAAACTAAAACTCCGGTTGAAGGCCCAGCACAATCTCCTGCTCCACCAGTAGAATAAGACAAATTTCATAAAACAATATAAAGCCCTGCGATGTTCGTGGGGCTTATTTTATGCAAATACAGACTTTTTTCTTAGCTTTGGGGCTTCTTAACGAATAGTACCGGAATTTTTGATTTTAAGTGGTATAATATGGGTTTGACAATTCTTATAACAGGTGCAGGCGGGGGAATCGGACACGCTTTGTCTTTGGAATATGCAAAACCAGAGACACATTTGATTCTCTGCGATTATAATTTAAAAAAACTGGAGCATACAGCGAATCTCTGTACCCAAGTAGGAGCAAGTATTGATATATTACAATTCGATTTATCAATTGAAAGTCAAGTTAATGATGCAGCGAGTACAATCCTGTCAAAATACAAACAAATTGATCGTCTTTTAATCCTAGGAGGCATTTCTCAGCGCGATAAAGCCATCGAAACTAAGTTGGAAGTGGATAGAAAAATCATGGAAATCAACTATTTTGGACATATTAATCTTACCAAACATGTCTTGCCGCTGCTGTTAAAATCAAAACATCCAAAAATTGGTGTTACTTCCAGTATCTCCGGACGTTTCGGTTATCATTTGCGATCTGCTTATGCGGCTTCAAAATTTGCTTTACACGGCTTTTATGAATCAATTCGCCTTGAGCATTGGAAAGACAATTTAAGTGTGAGTATTATTTGTCCAGGAAGAATAAATACACCAATCTCACTTTCTGCACTAACAGCAGAAGGAAAAGCACATGGCGCAATGGATCCCGGACAAGCAGAAGGAATGTCAGCAGAAAAATGTGCTAGAAAAATGCGAAAAGCCATTGAAAAAGGGAAAAAAGATGTGCTCATCGGAAACAAAGAAATCCTAATGGTATATTTTAAAAAATATTTACCATTTATTTTTTATAAAATTGCGAACAAAATAAACACCAAATAATTATGGAGAAAATCATTAGTGGAATACAACAAATCGGCGTAGGAGTTCCTAATTTCAAAGAAGGGTGGAATTGGTATATTCAGAATTTCAACATGAATATTCGGGTTTTTGAAGAAAAAGCAATTGCAGAATTAATGTTGCCGCATACACAAGGCGAATCGCGTGAACGTCATGCGTGTCTTGCGATTAACATGAATGGTGGTGGCGGGTTTGAAGTTTGGCAACACACAGGAAGAGAGCCACTAATGCCTAAAAACCCAGTGTCGTGTGGAGACCTTGGTATTTCTGTAGCAATGTTAAAATGCCAAGATATATACGCTCTATATGAATCATTCAAATCAAAAGGACTTGACTTATTATCTGAAATTTCCCATAATCCAGGAGGGAAAAAACATTTCTTTGTAAATGACTTGTATGGAAACTGTTTTGAGTTTGTTGAAGAAGATAATGTCTTTCAAGAGAAAAATCTAAATGGAGGCATTTTTGGAGCTGTTATCGGGGTTAACAGTATTGAGGAATCAATTGGATTATATCACGACATTTTAAAATATGATAAAATCGTGTATGATCGAACAGGACGCTTTGATGATATTAAAAACTTGCTCGGTGGAAAAGAAGAAATGCGACGCGTATTACTAAAACACAGCAAAGTAAGAAAAGGTGCCTTTTCACCACTACTTGGTCCTACTCAAATTGAGTTGGTGGAAGTGAAAAGCAGAAAACCTAAAGACATTTTTGAAGGTCGCATGTGGGGTGATCCCGGATTCATTCATTTGTGCTTTGATATTCAGGGAATGGATGATTTGCGCAAAGAATGCAAAAAAGCAGGCTTCCCTTTTACTGTCGATAGCTCTGAAAGTTTCGACATGGGAGAAGCTGCCGGACATTTCTCATACATACAAGCACCCGAAGGAACACTGATTGAATTTGTAGAAACACACAAAGTGCCCGTCATGAAAAAATGGGGTTGGTATATCAATCTAAAGAAACGAAATCCTGAAAAACCACTGCCAAGATGGATGATTAAAGCATTAGGAATGAATAAAGTAAAATCTATTTAGAGTCTGTCAATAAAGTATGACTAAATGGACAGACTCCATTTAATCTGAATTTAATCTTCAGCAACAATATTTCTGATTTTGTTTCCTCTTTTATGGATGAATCCCTGAGTTTTAATTTTTTACCTTTGTCTCAATGAAAAAATTCAAACTTGTATCGGATTACAAACCCACCGGCGATCAACCAGAGGCAATCCATCAATTAATCGATGGAATGGAATCCGGTCGCCGACACCAAACCTTGCTGGGAGTTACCGGCTCAGGAAAAACATTTACCATTGCAAATATGATTGAAAAAATCAATCGTCCTGTTTTGGTTATGAGTCATAATAAAACACTTGCAGCTCAATTGTATAGCGAATTCAAACAATTTTTTCCTGAGAATGCCGTGGAATATTTTGTCTCTTACTACGATTACTATCAGCCCGAAGCATATTTACCAGTTACCGACACATACATTGAAAAAGATCTTTCCATAAACGATGAAATTGAAAAACTTAGACTTAGTACAACATCCGCCCTCTTGTCAGGTCGTCGTGATGTGATTGTTGTAAGCTCTGTTTCATGCATTTACGGAATCGGAAATCCCGAAGACTTCCACTCTAATACCATAAAAATCAAAATAGGACAAATAATTGACAGAAATCAATTTCTGCGTTTACTCG
Source organism: Bacteroidota bacterium (assembly GCA_034658655.1). GTDB lineage: Bacteria > Bacteroidota > Bacteroidia > Bacteroidales > ML635J-15 > JAQIBY01. The sequence goes on along the minus strand of JAYEFQ010000033.1, from coordinate 37,047 downwards.
TTGATTCTTTGTATTTTCGATCTGAAATTGATTTTAAACGCGGCAGTTTTCGAGTAACAGGTGATACTGTGGATATTTACCTTGCCTATCAAGATACAGCTATTCGTGTCGTTTTTTGGGATAATGAAATTGAAGAAATACGCAGCTTCGATCCGGTAAACGGGACCTTATTTGAAACCATGGATCAGGGAATTATTTATCCTGCAAATATTTTCGTCACAACACAATATCGCCGTAATCAAGCCATCGAAAACATCCAGCATGATATGCATGCGCAGGTTCAATTTTTCAAAGACCAAGGTAAACCTTTAGAAGCAAAGCGCTTAGAAGAACGCGTTACCTACGACTTGGAAATGATGAAAGAATTGGGACATTGTCCAGGAATCGAAAATTATTCAAGATACTTTGACGGCAGAAAATCGGGATCCCGCCCATTTTGTCTTATCGATTATTTCCCCGACGATTTTATTACCATCGTGGATGAAAGTCATGTGACCATTCCTCAAATTCGGGCAATGTTTGGTGGAGATCGGTCTAGAAAAGAAAATCTTGTAAAATACGGTTTTCGTTTGCCTGCTGCAATGGATAATCGTCCGTTAAAATTTGAAGAATTTGAAGGCTTGATAAATCAAGTTGTACATATCACTGCAACTCCGGCAGATTATGAACTAGAACATTCTGAAGGCATAGTGGTAGAGCAAGTTATCCGACCAACGGGAATTTTAGATCCACCGATAAAAATTCGTCCATCAAACGGACAAATAGATGATCTTCTGAATGAAATCCGTGCACGAATCACCCGAAAAGAGAGAGTGCTTGTTACAACACTTACAAAACGCATGGCCGAGGAATTAACAAAATACCTTGTCAAAATACAAGTTAAAACCCGCTATATCCATTCTGATGTAGAGACAATGGAACGAATTAAAATCATGGACCAATTACGTGGCGGCGAAATTGATGTGCTTGTCGGGGTTAATTTGCTGCGCGAAGGGTTAGATTTGCCCGAAGTTAGCTTGGTGGCGATTATTGATGCGGATAAAGAAGGATTTTTACGATCTGAACGTAGCTTGACACAAACAGCAGGACGTGCAGCGAGAAACATCAATGGTTTGGTAATTATGTATGCGGATAAAGTGACAGGATCAATGCAGCGGACAATTGATGAGACAAATCGACGCCGTGAAAAACAAATGGCATATAACAAAGCCAATAATATTAACCCGAAACAAATCGTCAAGGCAAATAAATCAATGATGGGTGAGCATCATAAACCCGGGAAAATGTATCAGGACCCAAGTGAACGAGAATTTAATATTGCTGCTGATCCGGTTGTGAAATACATGAATAAGGAAGCTATTTTACAGAGCATTAGTAAAGTAAAGAAAGAAATGGGAGCTGCTGCTAAAAAACTTGATTTTATTGAAGCTGCCCGTAAACGTGATGAGATGTTTGCTTTGGAAAAACTTCTGAAACAAAAAGTTTAAGATAATACGAGTTAAACTTTGTCATATGAACATTGAAGATTTTAGAATTTACTGCCTCGCAAAACCGGGTGTTACTGAGGGTTTTCCTTTTGATGAAACAACTTTGGTTTTCAAACTAATGGGTAAAATATTTGCCCTTACGGACACAGAAGATGATTTTGCAATTGCATTAAAATGTGATCCCGAACAAGCTGTTGAACTTAGAGAAATTTATCCGGCAATAATACCAGGATATCACATGAATAAAACACACTGGAACACCATTACAGTTGATGGCAGCATGAGTGATCAATTGTTAATTGAGCTTACGAATCATTCGTATGAATTGATAAAAGCCGGTTTGACAAAGAAACTAAAAGCAGAACTTACAACAATCTGAAGATTATTTTTCCCGTCTGAATAAATTATTAACATTCACTGCAAGCACTTCCTCTTTTGCTTCGCGCAACTTAGTAATTGGATTAAATTTTTCTTCTAATTGTGCCATTGTTTTATCAAGCTCTGCTTTGGACTTAGGGAATTTCAATTTGTCAAAATTTCCAGACACTTTACGGATATAAGTAATATCCATGTTTTTCCAATTAAAATTGTTTTGCAGCTCGGGATTATATGCAAGATGGGGTGCAAACTGTTGTTGTTTAATTTTAACATTCCTAGGAGATAATTTCGGAATATGTTGGATCTGGAAATAATCATCGGGAGACATTGTTGTTTGGGTATCTGCAGAATCAACCTGCGCAATAGAATTTTCATTTGATGTTTTAAATTCTGCAATCAATGTTTCCGGCTGAGTTATTGCATCCCTGTCAGATGAAATATAATTCGCTTGGGAAACAAAACTCTCAGGTTGATATTGGTTATCAAAGCGATTCAAATAAACAAATACGCTTACCAAAATCCCAACAAAAACTGCGGCAACCTCACCAACTTGTCTTATGGAAAGAATGAAAACAGATAACTTTTTCTTTAATTCATTTTTATCAGGATATTGCAGAGTTTCATCGGTCTGTAATTTTGTATTTTGATATTGAGCGAAGGCTTTTGCAGCGTCTCTATTATTTTGAATTAAGCCTTCAGCGGCTTGCTTTCCCTCAGCAGTCAAACTATTTTCAAGCATTCCGATTAATAAGGCATCTTGTTTTGACAATTCAGGGATAGACTCATCTCGTTTCAAATGTGTTTTTCTATCAAAACTGGTTAAATCTGGCTTAAGTTTTACATTATCCAAAAGGAAAATATCCGCATCAATTTCCGGATGTCTTTTCAAGAAATTCTCAAGTGCTTTTGCTTGCTCAGCACTCAAATTTCCTTCCACGAAATCTAGAAGAAATGCTTCATAATTATATTTATCAATCATTATCATATTACTGCCTCAATACTTCCAATATAGATTTTTAAACTTTGTCTTGCTCTGAAAATATACACTTTCACTTGCGTTTCTGTTAACTCGGTCATTTCAGCAATTTCTTTGTAGGAATAATTCTCATAATCCCTTAACAGGATAACTGAACGCTGAATTTCACTAAGATTTTGCAGGGCATCTTTCAATATTTCCTGCAAGTCTGAATATTGATTGTCATGATAAGAAGCACTAATTTCGGGTATTTCGTCAACTTGTTGTTCATATTTTCTTTTTCGTATCATATCAATCATTCGATTATGCGCAGTGGTAAACAGATATGATCGAACTTTTCCGGCATCAACTTTTTCATGATTATTCCAAAGCCGTTCATAAGCATCCTGAACAATGTCACGAGCCATGTCTTCATTGCGTATATTGCTCATAATAAAGCGGTACACATTATCCGAGAATTCGTCCACAGATTGGTTATACTCTTTTACTGTCATAATCTGATAGTGTGACGTAAGTGTAAGGCAAAAAGTTACAGCTCATTTACATTTTTCCAAATTTCATTTATTCAATCACTCGAATCGTAAAAATTTCATTTTTATCTAAACTAAGCCAGTAATCCAGACCGATTCGACGAATTTCATCCCAATAGGCATCAGTTAATAAGCCATATTTCTCAATCGATGTTTTGATATCTTGTTTAAATTCAGCTTGCATAGCAGGTTTCAACTCAATCATAATTTTCCGATTCCCGTAAACAAATTTTGCTTTTGGTGAAAATGCAAGATCCTCAACTACATGAATGGTTCCTAATCCGAGCGATGCACCTGTGCTAAACTGCAAGCCGTCATGCATGCAGCTGAGCGGTGGTTTTTTTCCGGCATATGACCATACTTCTAATTCATCCAAGCCTACTGAAAAATATTGCATTGCCCGTAATCCCATTTTTGCTCCCATAATGGAATAAAGCCCAAGATGCCCATGAAATTCACTGGTCATCGCTAAAACTTGAAATTCATTATAGCCAAATTTCTGAATAAGGCTGTCAGTAATAGTATAAACATCTTCTCTGAGATAGGTTTTTTCTGTTGAGTTTTTTTGCCAGACAACACCTTCAATCGATCTGTTAACATGCAGTACTGCTAAAATATTCATTAATAAATCAGCCGGATTGGGTGTAAATGCATTATTATTTTCTTTAAACATATCAGGAAAAAGTAAAAACATGGGCAAGCATTCATCCCAGACCGGATAATTTCCAAGATAATTATGATTTGCCAATCTGTCTTGATACAAAAATTCTGACAAGGAATTGACATAAATATTATTTAAGCTTTTTAAGAATGATAAAAATTCTTTGTTTAAGGATATTTGCGAGTTTCCGGCATGAATAAAGGTGATTTCGGGGAAAGACTTCATGACAACATTTGCAGATTCAGTATCTCTGAGATAATTCATTCCCGGGTTTTCCGGATTGTGATACCACAGAATATGTTCAATTTTTGATATGGACTCAGGATGAGTTTTAAATAATTCAGCAATATTTGTTAACGGACCGGATACGAGAATGACATTTTTACGAGCATGCATGTTCAGACTTTCCACAAAAAGGGCAATTGTATTTTGAGAAAACTCTATTGAGGCTTCACCAGGCCATTTTATGGAATTAACAAAATCACGATGTGTAAACTCTTTTCGCAAGGATTTTCCGGCAGCTACAGGAATTCCCTCATGCAAGTAGTAATTCAACATGCCTTTAATCTTTGCTGCTGATTGTTCTGGCGCAAGCACTCCATCAGATGTGCAAACAGCATTCAGATTAAAATCGGGAGAAGCCAAAACAATTTGCAGCATGCGAAAGTCATCGGCAGCACCATCGGTATCTACAATGATGTTCCATGATGCTTTTTTGTGAGCCTGACCAGTAAATGCAACAAGTATCAGCAAAATAAGAATGAAATATCTTTTGTTTGTCATAGCTTTAGTTTTACACAAAGATAATAAATCAGATAATCATTCCATGCAATAAAGAAAAGCCGCTCCTATTCGAAGCGGCTCCACCTGGCGGTGATAAGGTATATATATATGTGTGTGTGTTAGATTGTGATATTTAAGCCGAAAGCAAAGGCGTTAAGTGTTTCTCCGTTTGGACCTTTATTGTCTTCAAACAAACTATTCAGATCATAATTTACAAAAAGATTAACTTCTTTAATTCCAATAATAGCCTTCACACCATATCTAAAATTATTCAGATAAAAATTATCAGAATTTTTTGCTTTTATTTTATTTCCGTTATTTTCATAAACTAATTTTGTAATGCTTCCAATACGATATCCGGCATAAGCTCCTGCACCAATACGGAATGTGCGTTTATTAAATCCGCCGGTTTCATTACCAATATGAAATACAGGCACTAGATTAAAATTAACATAGCCAACACGTAATTTTGATCGAATGGCATCATTATCACCAGTATCATAAAAAGCATTAGGAGAGAACTGAATTTGGCTTGGATTATCTGCTTCAGTAATAAGAACGGTTTTATCCTCCATTTTAAAGTTATACCATAACAAATCGCCACCGAAATCAAAGCTCAACCAATTAGTTGCATACGCACGCATACCGGATCCGATAGAAAAACTCCATGAGCCAAAAGGTTTAACAACATAATCGCTATTTCCTTCAGGAAATTCAAACTCACTATTCATCAAATAATTATTTGCACCAATCTCAACAGACAAGTACGAATGCAGATTTTTCTCTTTTTTGTCGATTTCAAAATTAACTTCAAAGCTATTTTTACCGTTTTCTGTTTCAAAATCATCATCTAGATCCACTTTTTCAATAATTTCTCCATCAGCACTTTTAATTATGATGGTTTTTTTGCCTTCTTTTTCAATAATTTCAATATCCTGCATATTTTCATCAACAGACTTTAAAACATTTTCAACTTCCATCATAATACTGTCAATGTCAATATCCAGATCTTCAAGAGCATCTAAATCGCTCATATTAACAACGGCTTCAACTTCGCCATTAACAATAACTTTCAAAGTGTCTGTTTTAAGATTTGATGTTGCAAAACTTGTGTTTGCCAAAAGTATGGCTGCCATACTTAAAATCGGAAATAATAATTTTATACGTCTCATAATTTTATATTTTTCAATTAACACTTTATTTCTTATTTATCTATAATCTGACATGAAATATTTTTTATCAGATTGTTTTTGTTCTATATTTTGATTTTCTGTTTGTTTTGATTTATGCCACAAACGATTAAGTGACTGTTTGAAAAATGATTTACTAGCTTGTCTAAAGCTGTCTAATAAATTGTTATTCCTATTATCGACTTGTTCAGGCTCAGTACATTCTAAATTATTATTACTTTGCACATAATCTCCGTTTTCATTAACACACAGACTAAAAACAGCCTCGCTATTATAATAAAACTCGATTACATCCTCGTTGACAAGTGACTGAACTGATTGATCAAAATCATAATCCTTTGTGCTAAGAATTGGATAAACAGGGTTTTCAGAAAGTAAGGCATCTTGCTGCTCAATAGTTTGCACTGATGATAATATTACAGGTTTTTTCGGTGGCACCATTCCAAATCCCATGCTTTTTAAAAGCATTAATATAAGGAGTGCGAGTGGAATCATTAATATTTGAGTTTTCATTGTCTTAATTTTTAAAATTGTTTTCATGCGTGTGACGCTTCGGTTTTCGAAAAAGTTACAGCATTTTTAAAATCATCTTGTTAAATAAAAGTTAAGACGAGCAGTATCAAGGAATTAATGGAAGGTGATTTTTTTAGCAGACTCACTCTCACACTCACTCTATTTTTTTTCGTACAGAGCACTTTTGAGTATAAATCTAGCAAATATTCAAGTACAGTACAAAATTAATAAACCCTAGCCTGACTGCCGTCAGGCAGGCTCACTCTCACTCTGCTTCTGGATTACGCTGCGGCTAGCGCCTTGCGTGATCCCTAAGTGGAGGTGGTAATTCAGAAAAATAAGCCCGGTCTGCTAACGCATCCCGTTGATTTTTTTGTACAAAGCATTTTTGAACAACATTATTGCAGCAAATATTCAAGTGCAGTACAAAGTTAATAAACCCCTAACCTGACTGCCGTCAGGCAGGCTCACTCGCACTCTCACTCTGCTTCTGGATTACGCTGCGGCTAGCGCCTTGCGTGATCCCTAAGTGGAGGTAGTAATTCAGAAAAATAAGCCCGGTCTGCTAACGCATCCCATTGATTTTTTTGTTTGTAGTAAGCCTAAGAACAAGTTCTTGGGCTTACTACAAACAAAAAAACCCTGACTACCGTCAGAGCTTATTTTTCTGCGGAGAGAGAGGGATTCGAACCCCCGGAACACTTGCGCGTTCAATGGTTTTCAAGACCACCGCATTCAACCACTCTGCCATCTCTCCTGAGAATGGAGTGCAAAAATAATATCATTTTCAAACAAACAAAAATAAATTACATCTTTATTAAAAAAAGTTTTTTTCAAACAAAAATTAACAATAATAAATAAATCATATCAATTTTATCGCTTTCTAAGTATTATGATTATACATTACATGCTCTAAATCAAGGGAAAAACGGCTAGAACCCCTTAAATAGGTGGGTTTATTAACAATTAAGGCTTATTTATTAACAAAAACACAAGTTTTTTACCCTCAAACTTGCAAAAGTCCTATAATACCATATATTTGCATTCATAAGTAACAAAAGTTTAATTAACCTTAAAACCTTTTTATTATGAACAAAGCACAATTAATTGATGCAATGGCTGAAAAAGCTGGTCTGTCTAAAGCAGACACAAAAAAAGCGCTCGACGGATTTATCGGAGCAACTACAGACTCACTAAAAAAAGGTGACCGTGTAGCATTGGTAGGATTTGGTTCTTTCTCAATTTCTAAAAGAGCTGCTCGTAAAGGCAGAAATCCACAAAAACCAAACGAAGTAATCAATATTCCAGCTAAAAATGTTGTTAAATTTTCTGCTGGTAGCGAATTGAAAGACTCTGTAAAATAATTAGTAAGTACAGAATATAAAAAAAGGAGCGTCATTGCTCCTTTTTTTTCGTTTAAAAAAACAAATGAAAACAGCATATAGAGATCATCTCATCATTTACCTTTCTCAATTTCTCTTAGAAAGGAGGATTCTTCGTTTTGATGAAATTCTGGAGAAAAGAACCGATTATCTTACGATCGTGTTAGAAGATATTTACCAATCACAAAATGCATCCGCCGTATTAAGAACTTGTGATTGTTTCGGAATTCAAGATGTTCATATTATTGAAAATAATTACAATTATAAAATCAATCCTGATGTCGCAATGGGTTCAGATAAATGGATAGACCTACATTTTCATGACCAAAAAAAAAGAAACACCATTCCGGCACTTCAAAAACTGAAAAAGCAAGGCTACCGTATTGTTGCAACCACGCCACATAAGGATGATGTAAATCTCGAGGAGTTTGATTTATCAAAAGGAAAAGTTGCTTTAGTTTTTGGCTCTGAGGTTCCAGGCATTTCAGATGAAGTTATGCAAGAAGCCGATGAATTTATGAAAATTCCGATGCACGGTTTTACAGAGAGTTTCAACATTTCTGTGTCAGCAGCAATTTGTATGCATCACTTAATTTGGAAACTCCATCAATCAGATATCGACTGGCAGCTATCTTATGAAAGAAAACAAGACTTAAGATTAGATTGGATGATTAAAAGTCTGAAAAAACCAGAACTCCTCATTAAAAACTTCGAGAAAACAACACAACTCACTTATCAATAGACTCTTGCCATACTTGTTGTGAAAAACAGCTCTAATTGTCAAGCATAATTAGCTTTCTATGATAAAATTGAGATCCAATTTTAACTGACAGTTGATATACCCCTGCTGGCAATTCCAATTGAATATTTTGTTGGCTTGTACTTAGCTCGTCTTCATAAATCAAACGCGCATTAATATCAAAAATCTGAATAATACCTGTTTCAACAAGTGAATTAGAAAAATCCAATGATAAGCTTCCATTCGACGGGTTTGGATAAAAAACAAAGTCAGCATTTTCATTGTTTTGGATACTAGATTCATCAGGATATAATTGTTCATAATATGACCGCAAACTATCAGCTGCAACCTGTAGCTCATAAAAACTTTGAGCAACCAGCATGCCAAGTGCAAATTTTGCAGTATCCTGAGCATTAATTTCCATCGGACCAAGCCCAACCATTTGTGCAACATCGGTACCAAGCCCGCTATGTCCCGAAGTATGATTAGTATTTGACATACAATAAAACTTCTCTTCATTATTTAATCCATTAGTCATGTCAACTAACCCATCAGAATAAGTTAATTGATCCAAAGCATAATGATTCAAATTTTGGTCTGACAATAAAATATAACCAGCATAAAGATTGACATCACCACTGTGTTCTGCGTAGGCAATTTGTCTTGTCTCATCCCATGAAATTCGATTTCTGTTGTACTTAAACAAATCCCAATCGGTAAAAAGTGACGCATAAAAGTGATTTAAATCAACAATATTCTCATTAACAAGCTCCATTTCCATTAACAGTGAATTTGGCAAATCATACCAAGCAAAAAATCGTTGAGTTATGCTAAGATTAAGTGCAGTCTCCACATCAGAAGCCTCAAAATGTGAAACAATTACTTCATCTGCGACATCATCATCTGCAAAAACACTTGCTTGACTCATTTCAAATTCAGTATTAACACGAACTGCATCGATAAGTGCATCACTACTATTTCCCATAACCCATGCAGCATCATAAAATAAATCTCGAAATTCATTATAGTTTAATCCATTACCGACCTGTCTTTGATTATCGGCAAAACCAAGTTTCCCGTTTGCCGGGATACTTAGCAACATGCTCCCATTACTAATATTTGCATAAGAGGGATTAACAAGAAATTCAACATATTGAATTCTGGAGAAATTATCCGCAGTAATTTCGAATTTCACAATCACATTTTCATCATAATTAATTGGTTCATCCAATTCAATTTGAATTCCCGGATCATCAATTGTCACATAAGTAAGACTGTCGATACTACCCAAGGAAAGATTAGATGTAATGACAGACGCATTATTGCTGTGCATGGAAATTATTATCTCAACATTTTCTGCATCCTGCAAATAATTAAAAAGTACGCCTTGAATTTCAACTATAGCAGTATTTTCAAAATGATTTTCACTATCATCAAACATTTGAATATTTTGAAATACCAATCCTGGCTTGAAATTTTCGGAAACTGCACGATACATATTAAGCCTCCCCGATCCTAGCATATCTTGCCAAGGTTCGTTGTACGCAATGGTATCAATATTATCTGCTGTATTTTTCAAATGTTCGATACTTTGCAATGCTGAAAGTTGTGGGTATTTAGAGCGTAAAACACCGGCTGCTCCTGCCACAATCGGGGCAGAAAATGAGGTTCCAGCATAAGCTTGTCGGTAATCATTACCATCAGATGTTGTCATGATTCGTATTCCTGGAGCACAAATATCAACGGAATATCCGAAACTTGAACCGCCACTGGAATTACCGTTTTCTGGTGTCCATTTTTCATCAGCACTGGTTGTTCCAGCAACAGACAAAACAAAATCATAACTTGCCGGATAAAAGTCAATATCATTGTTGTCATTTCCGGCAGCAGCCACAACGAGTGCATCTTTATTAATCGCAGCATACTGAACAATATCCTGTTCAAACTGTGCAAAATGAGTATTTCCCCAAGAACAATTAATCACTTGAGCTCCTTGGTCGGCAGCATAAACAACACCTTCATAAGCACGGGTTAACAAACTATCAACATCCTGCACTTTTATTGGAAGCGTTCGAGATTTAAACCCAAGACCTGCAACTCCAAGCCCATTATCGGTATGGGCAGCTGCCATACCAGCACATAATGTGCCATGTTCATTCATCTCATTTTGCGGAAAATTATCATTATCACCCATATCCCAACCTCGAAAATTATCAATATAGCCATCATTATCATTGTCAATTCCATCAATAGGGTCGTCATTATTATAAGCAATATTATAAATCAAATCTTCATGATCCATATCCATTCCGGTATCAACAATTGCAATTACCATATTTGTATCTGACTGATGTATATCCCAAGCGTCATATGCCTGCACATTGGTCAAATAATACTGATTTTCATGCTCTGGATCAGTGGGAATATAGAGTAATTCGGGAATGTATCTCGGTTCAGCATATTCCACAAGTTCAGATTTATTCAAATCGATAATGCAAGCAGTTTTTTGAAAATCAGAAACTAATTGTATTTCAACATATCGGCTTAAATCAATGGTTTGATGTCCATGTATGAATGATTTTACAGGTTTTTCAGCCATGTGGAAAGCTTTCTTTATGTATGCAATATCATATTTTGATGACAAAAAGTTTGCAATATCTTGAGTTTTTAATTGGCCATCAGACAATTTAAGGATAATTTTCCCCGAAACTTCTTGAGGCTTTTTTTGTGCTTGCAATACATTAAAACACAATAACAAACAAACTCCCATTAAAATTACAAGTAGATTTTTCATCATTCTTCAAATTTGTTTCTTGCAAGATACAAAAATATAAAACATCAATTCACATGATTCAACACCAAAAAAAAATGCCTCTCGAAAATCCGAATGGCATTTTTATAATAATATGTATATATATTTTTAAATCTCTACGTTTCCGCTAATTGTCAAACGAGTTGTTGACTCTTTCGGATCATTTGTAATTACAGTAATTGTTTTGCGTTGTTTTCCACGTTTCCCAGAAGAATTAAAGGTAGCATCAATATAACTTGATTCACCTGGTTTAATCACATCTTTTTCGGGGCTGGTTGCAGTACATCCACAACTAGCTTTTATTTTACGAATCACTAAATCAGATTTACCAGTATTTGTGAATTTGTATTTGTGAGACACTTTTTCTTTTTGCTTTATTGATCCAAATTCAAAACTCACATCATCAAATTCAGCTTTAGGCGCATTTGCAAGCTCCTCAGGAGTTAAATGTGAAAAGTCTTCTTTTATCGTTGCACTAACTGACAATCTGTTTTTATGATTTTTCTCTCCATTAAGTACAAGGTATAATCTGTCTATTACAAATCCATAATCGCCTTTCGCTTTCGCGTTATAAGTAATTTTAATTATTCCCTTCTCTCCATGTTTTTCACCGGCTTTCATACCTTGAAGCGTTTTTGGTTTCACCTCAATTTTAATGTGTGAAGGTACGTTTTGAAAATCTAATGTAATCGGTTTTGAACCCATATTAACAACTTTTAGATCCTCAGTTTTAACTTCATTATTTGTAATTTTCACAAATGCTACATGCGATGTTTTCAGGCGCAAATCTCCAAACACTTTAGGATAAATATCTTCAATTGTTTTTTCTCTTGGTGTTACATTTCCAGTAATACGCAAAATTGTGGTCGGAGGATTGGCATTGGTTGTAACCGTAACCGATTTGTTAAATTTACCGGGACGATTTTTAGGGTTATATGTTGCCTTAACATACCCTTCTTTACCGGGTTTAACTGGCGTTTTTGTCCAATCGGGAGAAGTACACCCACAAGAGGAACGCACATTCGTAATTACTAAATTCTCACTCCCTGTATTTTTAAACGTAAAAGTTGCCGTTTGCTTACCGGACTCTTCTTTAAAGGTTTTAAAATCGTGAGAAGTTTTATCCCATGAGATAGTTGCTCCTTTTTGCTGTGCATTAGAAACCAAACTAATCATCAGGAACAGTGATAGACTTACACTTAAAATTCGTTTCATGACTTTATTTTTTTAATTATTAAACAAATGTAATTAAATCTCTTTACCAAATTATATATATATACTTTTTTTTAAACTATTATTTTACAATTATCAGACCATTCTTTTTATTTTAGGTTGCCTGATTAAAAAAAAATCATTTTGGATTGACCTTCATTCTTGCCACAGGAGTTAGGTCATGCGTAGCGAAATCTCCCTTCAAAAATTTGTAATACCCTATCACGGCAATCATTGCTGCATTGTCAGTGGTGTACCTTAATCTCGGGATATGTAATGTCCAATTTTCTTTTTCAGCGGTTTCAGTCAATATGGTTTTCAAGTGTGAGTTTGCTGAAACTCCACCTGAAGCAGCAACTTCTTTTATTCCGGTTTCCCGGGATGCTATAACCAGTTTGTTTTTTAAAATTTCAACTATACTTGACTGAATAGAGGCTGCCAAATTTTCCTTTTCCTGCTCAATAAACTTTGGATTTTCCTTCAAATGATCTCGGATAAGATACAGAAATGAAGTCTTTAGTCCGCTAAAACTAAAATCTAAGCCTGCAATACGCGGTTTTGCAAAAGTAAATGCTTTAGAATTCCCTAATTTTGCCAATTTGTCAATCACAGGACCTCCGGGATATCCCAAGTCCATAACTTTTGCACATTTATCAAACGCTTCACCAGCAGCGTCATCAATTGTTCCACCAAGAATTTCAAAATCCATATAGTCTTTCACTATAATAATCTGAGTATGTCCTCCAGAAACTAAAAGATTTAAAAACGGGAAACGAGGTCGCGGTTTGTCACGATTATCAGCATCACGTAAAAAATGAGCAAAAATATGTCCATGCAAATGGTTAATTTCAATCATTGGTACATTTGATGCCAAGCTCAGTCCCTTTACAAAGCTGCTTCCAACCAGCAAGCTGCCCAAAAGGCCTGGTCCGCGGGTATAAGCAATCCCATCTAAATCTTCAACTTTGACTCCTGCATCCTTAAGCGCAGCATCCACAACCGGAATAATATTTTGCTCATGAGCGCGTGATGCCAATTCAGGAACCACTCCACCATATTTCTCATGAACTGCCTGAGAAGCAATAACATTACTCAAAACTTGTTCCCCTTTCAGAACAGCTGCAGAGGTATCATCACAAGAGGTCTCTATTCCAAGAATTATCTTTGACATGGGTAAAATTTTCACAAAGTTAAATAATTGCACGTTTTTTGCGCACATATCTTACTAAAATATGTTTGCATTTATTATTTTTGCACCAAATAACAATTAGTGTTTAAACGAAATATATACCGAATATCACTATTTATACTACTGTGGTTTTTACGACTGCTGGCAATTCTTTTTATTGTATCTCAATCTGCAAGCATCCAAACATGGCTTACCGAACGAGTAATTCATTTTATGTCAGATAAATATGAAATTCAGGTTGAATTAGAATCAGTTTATATAAAACTCCCCAATCGATTAGTGCTTAATGAGCTATACATTCCTGACGAGACAGGAGACACTCTGGTTTATTCAAAAGAAATACTAACAAAAATCTCTGGGGTGAAACTTCGAAAAAAACGCATTTACATTAGTGAGGTTTTATTAGATGAGCCCAAAATCCAGATTGAATCTGACAGTACAGGAGTATATAATTTCCAGTTTTTACTTGATAAATTTGCATCGGACAAAGAAAAAGAAGCATCTAGCGAAAGCTTTGATGTTTTTTGCGAAAGCTTCCTTATTAAAAATGCGAGCTTAAAAATGCAAAATAATCCCTTTACAGAAACACCAAAATCACTTAATACAGATGACTTACTGGTTAATGGATTTACCTTGAGAGTTCGTGACTTTCAAATGGCCGACGGAAATATTGCATTGGAAATGAGTGAATTTGCTTTTATGGAAAAATCAGGGATGCAATTGCAAAAAATGAATGGCTATTTTGAAATTTCAGACAGCCTATATCAGGTCAGTAATCTTTTCCTTAAAACTGAAAACAGCATGATACATGCACCCATTATGCAACTTGCAATATTAGATACAAGCATGAATAATATCTGGGAAGACCTGCAATTCGATATCCAAATTGACTCCAGTATGCTCGGAATAAAAGATGCTGTGTATTTTGCCCCCAATCTACAAGGGCTTGACCAAAAAGTTCATATGCGGGCAGACCTTTCAGGTACACTTTCAAATATAAAACTGAAAGAATTCATCCTTACTTATGGTAAGGATACTCGTATTGCTGCCGACTTGAGTATTGATGGACTACCTGAACTTGAAGAAGCATTCATTTTTGGCGAAGTTAAAGAAATAACTAGCTCAGTTCGTGATATTCAAAGTATTTATCTTCCTCCATTTAATGAGCAGAAAAATCTTCAATTGCCAGAAAACATTCAGAAACTTGGCACAGTGAAATTCCAAGGAGATTTAGTTGGAATGTTTAATGATATTGTCGCAAATGGTAAATTTACAACAGATTTCGGCAGTATCATAACAGATTTAGCAGTGGTTTCTGATATTCCGAACAAAAAATACACTTTCAATGGAGACGTTCGCATTAATGATCTACAGGTAGGTAGAATGCTTGACAAAACCGATATGCTTGGATTGCTCAATATGTCTGCAAACGTAAACGGCAGCATTGACTCCCTTGGGCAATATGATATTGCAATGGGTTCAGAAATATCACGAGCAGA
This sequence comes from Bacteroidota bacterium, assembly GCA_034658655.1. GTDB lineage: Bacteria > Bacteroidota > Bacteroidia > Bacteroidales > ML635J-15 > JAQIBY01. The sequence goes on along the minus strand of JAYEFQ010000033.1, from coordinate 21,696 downwards.
TTTTAATCAATACTCCTACTCAGAAATTAATCTGGCAGGACGATTAACCAATAAATCATTCAATGGTGAAATCATGATTGATGACCCAAATCTTAAGTTGGAATTTTTGGGTGGCTATTTAATAAAAAACAATGTGCCAAAGCTTGATTTTCGTGCTGATTTACAGGCCAATCTTGACGAACTAAATTTTGATACAACGGATACAGAAGCCGGACTATTATTAATTGCAGACATGCAAGGTAGCAATCTCAATAATGCATTAGGTGAACTTCAGCTTTCAAATATTTATTATCGAAAAGAACAGGACATAGCAAAAATCAACACCCTGATAATTAACAGCTTAAGCATACTTGACGAACAGGTTTTACAAATTAAAAGCGAATATTTTAACATCTCAACAAACGGAAGTTATGACAGCGGAGACTTTCTCAGTGCATTAAGTACAATGGTGTATCAATATTTCCCTGTTTTATCAGACGACAAGGAAAAACCAAAAGATTGGATGGCTTCAAATCCTGGGAGAATACAAATCAATGCTAAATTCTTTAATTTGAACGAATTAACTGCATTTTTTCTTCCGCAACTCTCTATTCCTCATGAAATAGATATAATCGCAAACTTAGATGCAAATCGCGACATTTATAATTTAGAAATTCACTCGCCTGAAGTTCAATTTGATACTATAATTAGCAAGAACATTCTTTTAAGCTTAAGTGCAAACAAAGAAAATCTTAATTTTGATATTAATGCAAGTTCTTTTAATTTCAAAGGGAGTGAAATTTTCAATAATTTAAGTATTGAAACAGAATCAAATGCAGATTCTGTAATTATTGAACTTAATTGGGACAATCTAAATGACAGCATTCACTATGCAGGAAACCTCAACACATCAATACTTTTTGAAAAATCCGCAAATGATAATATTGCTTTTGAAACACAAATATATCCCTCCGATTTTATTTTAAACAATCAAACGTGGAATTTGGATAAAGCCAAGATCCGAATCGATACTTCGGATATTAATATAGGAGCCATTCAGTTTTATAATGATAAGCAAATGATTAAATTAGTTGGTGACATTTCCAATGATCCGTCCAAAGAGTTACGATACTATATCCAAAATTTTGATATCAGCTTACTTAATCGTTTTTTAACGAATAGCGGATACGAACTTCGTGGAATATTCAACAGTAATGGAAGACTGGCAGATGCATACAACAACATTAACTTTCGCTCATTTATTGATATCCAAAGACTCTATATCAATGAAGAGCAGTTTGGTATGCTACAAGTTAATGCAACCTGGGATTACCTCAGCAACGCACTAAAAGTTGACGGGAATAGTAAATACCTCGACTTCAGAGGCGGTGTAAATCCGACATCTGACAGTATTAATGTAACAGTAAATATTAATAATTTTGGACTCCCCGTGCTAGCTCCATACTTGACAGATGCAGGTTTATTGGATATAAAAGGAAGTATCAACGGAAGCATTGATGTAACCGGAAAACTAAGCGACCCTAACATCAACGGGTTTTTGGATTTTAATCGGGCAGGTTTAACATACGACATGCTCATGGCTCGATTTAATTTAAACGATACTGTCTTTGTTTATACAGACTCTCTCGTATTCCAAAATTTCCTGATTTCTGATGAAACTGGAGGGAAAGGAGTTATTAAAGGGAAGCTTACTCACAACATGTTTCAGGATATAAAATATGATTTTGATATTGATATAAATAATTATCATATCATGAATACAACCGAAATGGACAACTCTCAATATTGTGGTTCTGCCTTTGCAACTGCTAAATCAAACATTAGCGGAAACACTGATGATATTACCATAAATATCCCTGAAGCAACAACTGAAAAAAATACTGTTTTTGTCCTTCCAATGTCAGATAGTTACGAAGCGGATGATGAACCATGGATTAGTTTCATAAGTGATACTATTTCAAAAGATAACATTGAAGAGTTGGTTCCAGAGACACCCTTTGACGTTACATTTTTAATGAACATATCGGTAACGCCAGATGCAGAAACAAGACTAGTTTTTGACCCGAAAGTCGGAGACATGATTCGGGCAAATGCCTTAGGAGATTTAAACATTGAAGTTTATCCCGATAGAGATTTCTCAATGAAAGGAAAACTGGAAATAAAATCAGGAGATTACTTATTTACCCTGCAAAATATCATCAACAAAAGATTTGTCATTCAGGATGGAGGGACAATTTCCTGGGATGGCGATCCGCTTGATGGAAAACTGAACTTAAAAGCTGCATATAAACTCAAAGCTCCATTATACGACATTATGATGGGAATAGACACAAGTGATGTATATAAGCGAAAAACTGAGGTATTGTGTTTAATGGAAATGAGTGGAAGCTTATTAAGTCCTGATATAAAATTCTCTATCGAAGTGCCAAATGCCGATGAAAAAACAAAAACCAGAGTTGCCAGCTTATCGGATGATGAAATAAACAAGCAAGTCTTAACTTTACTAGTTCTCAATAGGTTCTATACTCCCGATGACATGCAAATGACAGGAATTGACAATCGAAGCTCAAATCTTGCAGGAGTCACCTCTCTTGAATTGTTGTCAAACCAGCTCAGCAACTGGTTATCTCAAATATCAGATGATTTCGACATTGGAGTCAATTATAGTCCGGGCGATGAAATTACCTCACAAGAACTTGAAGTTGCACTATCTACACAAATCCTCAACGACAGAGTATTAATTAACGGAAATGTAGGTGTCGGAGAACATGAAAACACCTCATCTGATATTGTTGGTGATGTAGAGGTACAAGTAAAAATCAACAAGTCAGGAAATCTCCGTGTCAAAGGATTTACAAGAGCAAATACACAATCCCAACTCGAATTCGACTACGGCCCTTACACACAAGGTGTTGGCATCTTCTACACGGAATCTTTCAATACAATTCGAGGCTTGCTAAAACGCTATTTTTCATCAGAAAAAAAACAAGATGAAAACGAATCAACTCAGCAATAAATTTATCCTTTGAAACTCAAATTTCATATTTGCATACTACGGTTTCACACAGTATATTTGCAAATTGATAATTTTTGATAAAACGATAACAAATGCAAAAACGATTTCCTGAATATCAAACACTTGATTTGTCAAAAATCAATCGTGACATAGAACAAAAATGGGATAAAGAAAAAAGCTTTGAAAAATCTCTAAAAATCAGAGAAGGAAAACCACGCTTTGTATTTCATGAAGGACCACCATCAGCCAATGGAAAACCAGGCATTCATCATGTAATGGCAAGGGGAATTAAAGACAGCATTTGTCGTTATAAATCACTCAAAGGATTTCAAGTAAATCGTAAAGCAGGATGGGATACTCACGGGTTGCCAGTAGAACTTTCCGTGGAAAAAACGCTGGGAATCACAAAAGAAGATATCGGAAAATCGATCAGCGTTGAAAAATACAATCAAACATGTCGGGAAGAGGTTCTGAAATATACCGACATGTGGGAAAAACTCACACGCCAAATGGGTTACTGGGTAAATATGGATGACCCATACATTACTTATGACAATCGCTACATTGAAACGCTATGGAACCTTTTGGGCACCATCTTTAACAAAGGACTTCTGTACAAAGGATATACGATTCAACCATTTTCACCTGCAGCCGGAACTGGTCTCAGCACGCATGAATTAAATCAGCCGGGATGCTATCGCGATGTGAAGGATACAACCGTGGTTGGAATGTTTCATGTACTGGAACGCCCCGAAAATAAAAAAATTCTTGAGTCAGCAAATGCTCCACTTTATTTACTAGCATGGACAACAACTCCTTGGACATTGCCATCGAATACTGCATTAGCAGTTGGTTCGGAAATTACCTATGTTCTGGTCAACACCTTAAATCCGTATTCAGGAAATCATGTAAATGTTTTGCTTGCTAAAGATCGTATCAATGCCTATTTTAATGCAGAAGATGAAAACGGAGATTTTGCAGATTTTAAACCTGGTAGTAGAAAAATACCTTGGGTTGCTGTCAAAGAATATAAAGGAAAAGCACTAGTTGACCTAACTTATGAACAACTCATTCCTTGGGTAAAACCGATGAAAACCGCATTCCGAATTATCGAAGCTGATTATGTTACCACAGAAGATGGTACAGGAATAGTACATATTGCCCCAACTTTTGGTGCAGACGATGATCGCGTTGGTAAAAAAGCAGGAATCCCACCACTCATCTTACTCGATAAAGATGAAAACCGAGTTCCCATGGTGGATAAAAAAGGACGTTTTTTCCCAATAGAAGAACTAGACAAAGCGTTTGTAAATCAATTTGTTGATAACTCATATGCTGAGTTTGCAGGACGATACGTTAAAAACGAATACGACAAAACTCTCAGCGATAAAGATGTATCATTAGATGTTGATATTGCTGTCATGCTGAAGAAAAACGATCAAGCGTTCCGCGTTGAAAAATACGAGCATAATTATCCGCATTGCTGGCGTACCGACAAGCCAGTACTTTATTACCCGATGGACTCTTGGTTCATTAAAACAACGGCAGTAAAAGAACGGATGCTTGAGTTAAACAATACCATCAATTGGAAACCCAAAAGTACAGGAGAAGGTCGCTTTGGAAAATGGTTAGAAAACCTAGTTGATTGGAATTTGAGTCGCTCAAGATATTGGGGCACACCGCTACCAATATGGAGTTCAGAAGACGGCAGCGAACGCAAATGCATAAGCTCTGCTGAAGAATTAATCAAAGAAATTAAAATAGCTATTAAAGCCGGATTAATGGTAGAGAATCCTTACGAAGGCTTTGTTCCCGGCGATTATTCAAAAGCTAATTATGAAAAATTAGATTTGCACCGCCCCTATGTTGACCGCATTGTGTTGAAAGGAAAAAACGGAGAAGCATTACATCGTGAACCCGATTTGATTGATGTTTGGTTTGACTCCGGTGCTATGCCGTATGCACAATGGCATTATCCGTTTGAAAACAGCGAAAATTTTAATGAAAAAGTTCCCGCAGATTTCATTGCTGAAGGCGTTGACCAAACACGTGGATGGTTTTTTACATTGCACGCAATTGCCTGTATGATCAGCGATGATGTTGCCTTTAAAAATATTATTTCCAACGGGCTTGTGCTTGATAAACATGGCAACAAAATGTCAAAACGTCTTGGAAATGCAGTCAATCCATTTGAAAGTATGGACACACATGGTGCCGATGCATTACGCTGGTATATGACAACCAATGCGCAACCTTGGGACAATCTGAAATTTGATTTAAAAGGCGTTGAAGAAGTGAAACGGAAATTTTTTGGGACACTATATAACACCTATAATTTCTTTGCACTATATGCAAATATTGACGGTTTTGATCCTGAAAAACACAAAGCGAATAAAAATAATCAACCAATATTAGATGAGTGGATTATATCACAATTGAATTCATTGATCCGCGACGTTGAATTGGCGATGGAAAATTACGAACCAACCCGAGCCGGTCGCTTAATTCAATCATTCGTCAACGACCACTTAAGTAATTGGTATGTGCGCCTCGGAAGAAAACGCTATTGGGGCGGAAATATGGATGATGACAAAATCTCTGCATATCAAACATTATATACTTGTTTACTTGAGATATCAAAGCTCATGAGCCCAATTGCACCGTTCTATAGCGATTCGTTATATACTGATCTTACAAAAAATAAATATCAGCAATCGGTTCATCACGAAGATTTCCCAAAATGGGACGAAAACCTCATCGATGATGAATTAGAAGAGCGCATGCATATGGCACAAAGCATCTCTAGTATGATTTTGGCTTTACGACGAAAAGTTAATATTAAAGTCCGTCAGCCACTACAAAAAATCATGATTCCGGTGCGCAATGAAACCATGCAATCACAATTAGAGAAAGTTGAAGAAATTATCCTTACGGAAACCAATATTAAAGAAATTGAATATATTGATGATGCATCCGGCGTTTTGGTGAAAAAAATTAAACCAAACTTTAAAACACTCGGTCCGAAATACGGAAAAATCATAAAACAACTTGCTCCGGTAATTATGGGCATGTCTCAAACTGAAATTGCGGCTTTTGAACAAAGTGGAAAACATGAATTCACAATAAGCGACACCGAAGTAAAAATAGGTTTAGATGATGTTGAAATTATTTCAGAAGACATTCCCGGATGGTTAGTTAGCAATTATGCACACCTAACTGTTGCTCTGGACGTTCAAATTTCTGATGCACTGAAACAAGAAGGTATTGCCCGTGAACTAATCAACAGAATTCAAAATTTAAGAAAAGATAATGGGTTTAATGTGACAGATAAAATAAACATTACGCTGGAATCAAGCCCTGAAATAGAAACAGTTATCGAGATACATGGGGACTATATTTGTGCACAAACTTTAGGATTGTCAATAAATAGTTCAAAAAAAATGGAACAAAACGGAGCAGATGACGTAAAATTGGATAATTTTGAAACGAAATTGTTTGTTGAACGAATTTAACTTTAATAAAAACCACAAATTATGGAAAACAAAACGAACAATAATAAACGGTACAGCAAAGATGAAATTCAAGAATTTAAAGAAATTCTTCTTAAAAAACTTGAAAAAGCGAAACGCGATTATGAATTGTACAAATCAGCATTAAACAATGATGATTCAAATGACACAGCAGATACTTCACCAACTTTTAAAGTACTAGAAGAAGGTGCAACTGTTTTATCGAAAGAAGAAGCCGGACGATTAGCACAACGTCAAGCAAAATTCATTCAACACCTGAACGCAGCTTTGGTACGTATTGAAAATGGAACTTATGGCATTTGCCGGGAAACCGGAAAACTAATTTCAAAAGAACGACTTAGAGCTGTTCCACATGCAACGCTCAGCATTGAAGCGAAAAATAACCAAAAATAAGTATTAAGCAAATTCCCATAAAGAGAGTGTTCCTTTTATGGGAATTTTACTATTTTTAGTGCGTGAAAAATAAAAACAGTTACATAGCATTCGGTATCATTATTCTAATTCTGATTATTGATCAAGTTTTAAAATTCCATATTAAAACCAATTTCATGTTTGGTGAAGAAGTTCGTATTACAGATTGGTTCATTATTCACTTCACAGAAAACAAAGGCATGGCTTTTGGCATGGAATTCGGAGGGGATTTCGGCAAATTACTGCTTAGCTTATTTCGCATCGTTGCCATTGGAGGCATGTTTTGGTATTTAATTCATTCTCTGAAAAAAAAAGAAAACATATATTTCATTGTTGCACTTAGCATGATTCTGGCAGGCGCATTGGGAAATCTAATTGATTCTGCCTTTTACGGAATAATTTTTAATGACAGTCTGCATCAAGTTGCAACATTTATGCCTGAAGAAGGAGGATACGGAACATTTTTACACGGAAAAGTTGTTGACATGTTTTACTTTCCAATTTTTAGTGGCACTTACCCTGAATGGTTTCCTGCAATCGGCGGCAGACCATTTACTTTTTTCGGAGCAATTTTCAATATCGCAGATGCAGCCATAACTTCTGGAGTTATTTTTCTAATTCTTTTTTACAAAAAAGCATTCCGAAAACATATCATTAAAAGTAGCGGTGAAGAAAATACAAAAGACACCATTTCAGACATAAAAGAAAATACTTAAGGGGTTGTCAATAAATAAGTCGGTCAGAATAGGCGATGTTATTTTTGCTATTAACGAGGCATAAAAAGCTGCGAATAGCCGTGTTTATTTAAAGTTTTTATAACAAAGTTAAAAGTAAAAAGAACAAGCATAAATAAATAACTTATTTATTGACAACCCCTAAGCAAATAATTTGTTTACCCTTTAATTTCTCCATTTCTAAGACAACCTTTTATTAAATTGCTCGTCTAAAAATCAAACTTGTAGATATTAAATATTTTTTGTACTTTAGAGCGTTGGGATATAGTTATGAAAAAAGCAATATTAATAGGCTTACTGATAGTACTGCCAGGACTAATGTTTGCGCAAGAACAAGTGCGTGATTCGAGTCCTGAATTAAGTGATTATTTTATACGGAATATTGAAGAAATTCCGTATGATAAGCAATTACTTGATACCGTTCCCGGTTTTGACATCGCAATTATCCCACCCGAACACTTTATTTTCGCAAAAGATGTTCCAGGATATATTCATGCGGGGACAAGTACAAGCATTCAAATAAAAGAAATTGATGGAACAAGTTGGCCTATTATTGATAGAGCAATGACAGCAGAACATTTTGAATCGCAAGGAGTGAATTTTATTAGCCGAGAAGAAGTTAATTTGAAATCAGGATTAAGTGGTGTAATTTATACGATAAGCTTTAAAGCAAAAGGCATTGCTTATGAACGAATAATGCTTTTTGCCGGAGATTACAATAAAACCATCTGGATTAATGCAAATTATCCGGTAATAGTAAAAAAAACAGTAATTAAACCAATTATAAATAGTCTAATGTCTGCTGATATAATCTAAATACTATGAAACAACGAATTATCATAATCACATTATTAATCATTGGATTGTCTGGCTTACATAAAGTTCAGGCACAAGACCCCGACAATGTATTAATTCATAACATTATTTATGAAAGTCACGATCAGGACATGTGGGGACCAGGAGAAGAATTTAGTTTAGATTTTGACTATGATATCATTGACATTGAATGGAATGAATCAGACAATGTTGGTTCTTACACAACCATCTTCGGAGAAACCTTTGGCATGGGGCTTGACTACGGTTTCTGGGGAGTTATTCGTTCTACTTTTAGCATTCATGGATTTACATTAGGCAGTATAGACATTAATTATCCCGTTGAAATTACACTCGATTTTCCAGATGATTATAATTTCGACCCAGGAGAAACAATTACAATCAATTCTTGGTATGATGTATTGGATGGATGGTATCTTGATTCATATTTTCCTGAAGCCGGGATTATTGCATTAGATTTAGAATTCGGACTCGGCTTACATATGGACTTAGTGGTTGAACTATTTGGAACCACAACCATCCCATTAATTCCTAGCTTTAATATTCCCGAAGAACCCGTTCCAGGACAACCGCTACCTCATGACTCAATTGCAATATTTTATCTAAATGGAGAAACCGGTGAAGTTGTTTACCCATGCCTAGATCCAGTTACTGGTCTTCCCGCAATTTGTGAAGACGATGTTTTACCAATCATTATTCCCGATTGGTGGGATATAGGACTTACCGGAGAAATTGACCTCCCTTATGTTGTTACTGACGATTGGCTTGATCCAAACACCCAATGCCTTGAAGCATACGGACAAGACAACTGGATTCATTTTAATCTCAATATTTTAACCTTTTTAAGTGCTATTGCAGACCTTATTCCACCACCAACTGGGCCTGAAATCGCCGCAGTCATTGACATAATTAATGGTGGCACAATAACCTATGAGGTTAGCCCAATAACAGCAATAATCGATTATTATATCCTGCAAATATCCTTTGACATGAACAGTTGGATGACACAAGAACTGTCATTTTGTCCTACCATTTGGGCAACTTTAGGATTTCCACTATCTGTACCATACACAGAAACTGATCCAAATAGCGGAAATGATGTGATTGCTGCCGGCAATGCGGATACAATTTCCTTTGAAATAAATAATGATTTGAATTTCACCTATCCTTGTTTCGATTGGGACTCCATGGATATCTCGGTAGAATATGACATTAGCCCCGAATTTACAAATCACACATGGGACTCTTTAGCTTTCGACTTCTTATACTCAGTCGTATATGCTTCAATTGAAATTGTTTTAGAAACCCCATTCAAGTCAAATGAAATTCCGCAATTTGATATCCCAATTTCATACACTGATCCTGAAACAGGAGAACAAGTTTATACAAACATTACATCGCCTGCATACTCAACGCCGGAAATTGATTTAAGCGATTATCTCGCTAAAGATGATTATATTGCGATGTACGATTCGAAAAATGGAGAAAAAGACATTACCATCGGACCTTTTGAAATTGGACCATTATTGGAAGGCTCTGTACCTTTAGGATATATTCCTATTGATTGGTTTAATGAAACTTGGGAAATGAATGGGTTTTACGAAGATGATGATAGCATTCATGATATGGTGAATATTATTCCACTACCTGAATTAGATTTTGAAATTGACGGAAATGACATTCTTTGTTTTGGAGACACCTCTGGAGTTGTTACTGTAACCGCATTAAACTCAACCGGCCCTTATACTTTCGAATACTCGAATGGTATGGTAAATACACACATATCACCTATCGACAGCATCATTGTTCCTGCCGGTTATTATTACGTAACCGTAAGTGATGTCTATGGCTGCGAAGTGTTTGGAGAAATGAATATTTCAAACCTTTATCCGCCAATGTGGGCAAGCACTTATGCTGATGATGTACTCTGTCACGGGGAAGCAACAGGAAACTTATATGTAAACTCCGGTGGTGGTGCAGGTTCACATACATATTGGTGGGATCCTGCAAACAGCGATGACCAAAATCCAGTCGGCGTTTATGCAGGCATGCATTTTGTTACCGTTACCGACTCTGTAGGCTGTATTTATGAAGATTCTGTCTTTGTAGATGAACCAGATGCTCCGCTTACAATGACTTACACATTTGTTAATGTATCATGTCATGGTGGATATGACGGAGAACTCGACGTTACACCAGCAGGTGGAACACCACCATATTATTATGAATGGAACAATGGAATGCATACTCAAGATTTATTAAATATCCCAGCCGGAGATTACACGCTAACAATAACTGATGCTAACGGCTGTGAACGTGCCCATACTATGGTAGTTATTGAACCAGAACCGCTGGTTGCAAATATACAAAGTAATGATGTCTCTTGCTTTGGAGATAGTAACGGATACATCGATTTAACTGCAAATGGAGGAACTCCTCCTTACACTTACCAATGGAATAATGGAGACACAACAGAAGATCTTGAAGATATCCCTGCAGGAATCTATATTGTAACTGTCACAGATATTAATGACTGTCAAACTTATGCCTATGTGCAAATTAACCAGCCAGACTTCCCATTAACAGCAACAATTGAGCATGAAAATGTTAGATGCTTTGGTGAAGCGAATGGATATGCAAGTGTCAATGTGTTTGGCGGAACTGAACCCTACTTTTATACATGGTCAAACGGAGAAATTGGACAAAGTATTGATTCTCTGCCTCCGGGAATTTATGCGGTAACAGTAACAGATAATCACAATTGTGTTGCATGGGATACCGTACAAGTTATTCAGCCAGATGCACCATTAAGCGCAAATATTACTGCCACTGATGCATCCTGTGGAAATTATACAGATGGATCTGTAGAAATTACCGCATTTGGCGGAACTCCACCATATCATTATGAATGGAGTAACGGCTCTTGGCAAGAAGATCAAATTGGCATAGGTGCAGGTTATTACTCCGTCACTGTTACCGATGACCATTATTGCCATTTTGTAATCGGAGACTCTGTAAATCAACCTGAGCCATTAAATTTATTAACGCTGGATGACCAAACCATTTGCTGGGGACAAACAACCGAAATTGGTTACAGTATGATTACGGGCGGCGTTCCTCCTTATGATATTTTCTGGACACACCATGGGCTTGAAGGGGAAACCATTGAAGTTGCTCCTGAAGGAACTACAGAATACGGAGCTTTTGTTTTAGATGCCATAAACTGTATGTCTGATACATCGTATTTCACTGTGACCGTTCTAGATTCTCTTGAATTTAACTTAACTGCAAATAAAGATACTGTGTGTCCTTACGAAGAAGTCATATTTAATTTCAATTTACGAGGCAGCGACGGACAACCATATGAATTATATATGGGCGACAGTTTAATTGGGGGTGATATGATATATGTTTACCCATGGACAGATTCTGTATTTGCATTTACAGCTTGGGATGCTTGCCATTTCGATAGCATTTATATTGAGCACACAATTTACACTTATCCATTGCCTCAAACTATGATTAATGCAGATGTAACCGAAGGCTGCCAACCATTAACCGTTAACTTTAACGAGGGAAGCCCACATATCGGACAACGCTATATTTGGAATTTCGATGATGGAGATGTGGAAAATTTATCGTTCGATAAACAACCAACACATACTTTCCATAATGCAACAACCTATCATGTAAATCTAATGGTAGAATCTACCGACGGATGCCGCAGAGATAGCACTATTGCAATTACTGTTCATCCAAAACCAGATGCGCAATTTGAAGCATCCAAAACCAATGTGCTATTAACAAACCCATTAGTACATTTCACAAATTATACGGATGGCGGATACTTTTATGAATGGAATTTCGGAGATGGAGGCATTACAGATGTCGAAAACCCACAGCATTCATTCGGACAACCAGGGCAATATACCATTACCTTAACGGCTGAATCACTCTTCGGATGTATTGATACCGCAATGGTAAATATTTCAGTGTCTGGTGAAGTTATGATTTATGCTCCAACCGCATTTACTCCAAATTTCGATGAGTTAAATGAATTTTACAGCATTAATGTCACAGGTATCGATGTGGAATCATATCATCTTGAAATCTATAATCGATGGGGCGAAGTACTCTTTGTTACCGATGATATTGAAAAAGGTTGGAATGGAACAACCGATAATGTAAATGCTGCTGAAGGCGTTTATGGATGGTACCTTGAATTTGATGACTTTTATGGAAATACCTACACAAAATCTGGTAATTTCACATTAATCAGATAAAAAACCAATCCCATATAATCAAAAAAGACCACAAAATTGAGTGGTCTTTTTTTTAAAATAAATTTGGTTTATAATATAAACTTATTTATATTTGCACCAAACTAATTTATTAAAACGATGGAAAATAAAACACTACAAGCACAGGAAAACATGGAAATCATATCTCGCATGATTGAAAGCCGAAAATCCAACTGGAACGATAATGGTCACATTCTCAGATTCTGGGGTTGGCTAATATTATTGGCATCAATTGGTCATTTTACACTTTTTGAATTGGGTTGTTATAATTTTTTCTGGACAACTTGGCTCATTACAATCCCGGGAGCAATTTATTCATTAATTTATTTTACCCGATTAAAAAAGAAACATGGAAAATCTGGTTTCCTTGATAAGCTATCTGGATTTTTATGGTGGACATTTGCAATAAACACATTTATCATTGGATTTGGATTTACTTTTTCTATTGGACATTTAGGAACAGGGATTATTCTATTATTATTAGGCTTTGCAGCAACAATTGAAGGTCGTATTATGCGATTTCGTCCTATGATAATTTGTGGCTTTATCACCAATTTTCTTGGCTTTTTCACCTTGACGTGGATGGTATTATATTACAAAGAGATTGTCTCAACCAATAATTTTATTATTTTACTTGTTGGGTTAGGAATTACGTTCACAAATCTCATCCCCGGTTACATTATGAAATATGAATTTAAACGGAAAGCCTAAACATTATGGAACAATTAGATCCTCTGTTACATTCACAATTGCGTCTTGCAATTATAAGTTTATTGGTTAAGCACGAACGTTTAGATTTCAGTTATCTAAAAAAGCAAACGGGTTCTACTGCAGGAAATTTATCTGTTCAAATTAAAAAACTGGATGATGCTGGTTATATTAACATCAAAAAACGTTTTAAAAACAATTATCCACAAACAAGCTGTACACTAACAGAAAAGGGTTTAATTGCGTTTGAAAACTATGTGAACGCGATTAATGCCTATTTGAATCCTGATACTGAGTGAAGGAAATCGCAGACACGAAATTTCCTTCTCAAGGTCTCGCTAAGTGAAGGAATACGCGAGAGAAAGTCGAGGCTTTGAGTGAAGGAAATCGTAGTAGCGTAGAGGCGTTCCGAAAGCTTTCTGGAAGCGTTCCGAAAGCTTTCGGATACGAAAAATATCAATCCCAGCAAGCAGTTTTACACAATGCATCCGTTTGGAATCCGCCAAAAGTCTGCCTGTCCGACTGCTGGCGGAGACAAGTTTTGTTATTTGTTATTTCCCAAAAAGGTTTTCATTAAGATTTCAGCAGTTTAGCACAGTGCAATCGTTTGGAGTTTGATTTTTGTTAAATTGGTGCTTATTTGTTATTTGGAATTTGGAATTTGGTGCTTTTTTTCTTAATGTTCTTAATTGCTTAATGAACTTAATGTTTCCTTTTTTTACCATTAAGGCATTAAGAAAATTAAGGTTTTCATTAAGATTTTTTTCTACCAGCAGTTTAGCACAATTTCCCCTAAATCATAACACCCGAGCCTGCCGGCTGGCAGGTAATACCTAAACCCTGATTCCTTTTCCAAGCCCCAATGGGGAGTTAGCGTTCCACGTCTATTGTTTATTATGCGTGTCATATTCAAACCATGAAAGGGCGAAAGCACACAAAAAATCGCAGGAATAATACGGTATAAATTTATCCTGTAAATATAAAAACAGGGCAAAGAAAAATGGTCATTTCAGAAATATTACTAAATTTGTTTTTGTAACCAATTCATTTGGACATGAAAAACCATTTACTTTTTAGTGCAATTTTACTTATAATCAGTGTACATTCATTCGCTCAAAGCGGAATAAAAGGAAAAATAATTGATGGAAACGACGAAGGACTATACGGCGTAAACATCATGGTAGAACAGGAAGAGGGGGATATTAACACCGGAACAATCAGTGATTTTGACGGAAATTATTCCATTGAACTGAAGCCTGGCAAATACAAACTTAGCTATCAATACGTCGGATATAAATCACATAAAAAATCAATTCAACTCGGGGAAGATAATTTTCAAGAAATAAATCTTATTATGCATGAAAATGCTGAAATTATTGAGGAAATTGTTATCAGTGCATCAAAATATGAGCAAAAATTATCTGAGGTAACAGTTTCCATGGAGGTGATTAAACCTGAGATGATAGAAAACACCAACACAAATAACATGGACGATGCCATCAACAAAATCGCAGGAGTTGATGTAAACGATGGACAACCCAGTATTCGCGGTGGTAGTGGATGGTCTTATGGCGCGGGCAGCAGAGTTTTGGTGCTAGTTGACGAATTGCCTATTCTAGCTGCAGATGCCGGAAATGTGAAATGGGATTATCTTCCTGTTGAAAATATCTCACAGGTAGAAATATTGAAAGGAGCATCATCGGTGCTTTACGGCTCATCTGCAATGAACGGGGTAATAAATATCCGAACAGCCTATCCGACAGAAAAATCCAAAACAAAAATCATCTATAATGTTGGATTTTATAACGAGCCAAAAGACCCAATAAAATACATCAACGGAAAAACCTGGGACACTAATCTTTACACAGGTAATAATTTTCATCAAGAAGGAAACACTCCAACATCAATCATGCTGCGTGAGGAAGCCTTTTACTGGGTATCAAAACCAATGTTTAGCGGATTAAACTTTATGCATATGCAACAATTCGGAAATTTTGACTTTGTAATTGCCGGAAATCAATTTGTGGATGAAGGATACCGAACCAATAATTTTGATAAACGAACACGAATTAATACAAACCTACGATTTCGCAGTAAACGAATTGAAGGCTTAGCATATGGTGTAAATGCTAACTTTATGGGTCAGGCAAAATCCGATTTTCTACTGTGGGCATCAGAAACACTAACAGATGTTGAAGGAATGGACTCAATCGTTATCCGACCATTAGAAACAATGCCTGGAACAGTAAGCATAAATGAAGGATACAGAATAAACATTGATCCTTTTGCTTATTATTACAAAAAAAACGGCTCAAGATATAGCATTCGTACTCGTTACTTTTTTGTAGATAATCGTATTCCGGTTGACACAAGTAAAAATAACAAAAGTGAAATATTTTACGGTGAATACCGATACCAAACTGATATTGGCGACAAAACAAAAATTGCAGCCGGTGCGGTAAATGCCTATTCTGAAATTCACTCCAATCTTTTTGGAGAACATTTCAGTAATAATTTGGCAGGATACATTCAAGCTGACAACAATTTCGGACGCTTAAAAACATCACTAGGAGTTCGTGGTGAGTATTACCGTGTTGACACAACCCAAACAGAATCGATGATTGACATTAAACTCGGGGATAATACCATAGAAATTCCAGTAAAGCCAGTTTTTCGTGCTGGTGCTAATTACCGCTTATTTGAATACACGAATTTACGAGCAAGCTTCGGGCAAGGCTACCGTTTCCCAAGTATTGCTGAAAAATATACAGCCACAGCCTTTGCCGGATTATTAAATATATTCCCAAATCCAAATTTAGAAAGCGAAACTGGATGGAATATTGAAGTTGGAGGACATCAAGGCTTTCGACTTGGTAAAGCATGGCAAGGTTTTGCAGATATTGCAGCTTTCTATTCTCGATACAATAATATGATGGAATTTGGTTTCGGACTCTTTGACACAGAAACATATCTCCCACTTGCAGACAGCATTCAACCAACAATGGATAACATGGGATTTCAATCACAAAACATTGGAGATGTCAGGGTTTTGGGAGTTGATTTATCAATTTCTGCAAAAGGAGAAATTACCGAAAACCTCAATATCCTTTTATTTGCCGGATACACCAAAATGGATGCCATCAACTTATATGATAGCGAAGAAGAACGTGCTGAGATCATCGACACCAAAAATCGCGATACAGATTATCTGAAATATCGATATAAACATTCCATTAAAGGAAACATTATTCTAGAGTACAAAGCAATTTCTACTGGTATGTCAATGATTTATCATTCCCCAATGCTGGCGCTTGATAATGTTTTCGTATCAGACGACCCTGGATTTCAAACATTTAACAATTTAATTTTGAATGGATTCTCAGATTACTATGCATATAATAAATATCTGCCTTTGCTTACCTATGATATGCATTTTGGATGGCAAATAAAAGAAGAAATCAAAGTGTCACTGGTGGTTCGGAATTTGTTTAACAGAGAATATGTAGAACGTCCCGGAAACATGTTGCCTCCACGGTCTGTTGCATTCCAATTCAAGGCAGAATTTTAAAATTATTGATTAAATTACCCTTAGTTTTTCACCAAAATCGTAACAATCCTGCAGATTGGCAGATTGAACCATTTCAGGTTTCATTATTTAACTCAATATCCAATTTACCAAACTTATCTATGTTGATTTTCATTCAGAAAACAACGCTTTAACCCGGAGTAGAGTCTGTCCATAAAGTCCGATTTCTTCGTTATGTTCGTATTTAAAACAGTCACTTACAAAAGTAAACTCCTTGATTTTAAATACTTCACAAGCCTTGAACTCGAACTTTATGAATCAGACTCCGACTAAATGGACAGACTCTAAGTAGTAAGGGTCAAATTTGAATAGCCACGGATAAACGAGGAACGAGTGCAATCTGTGGTTTGAGAATTTGACACACAAAGACTTTTGACGGTGTTTTTGCATTCACATCAGCCTCTGCATCTGTATCTATCGCGGGTTTTCAGGTACGCAATAGCAAAAATAATGACAAAAGCACCTGAAAAAACGATTGCATAACCCAAAAATAAAATTATTGATTAAATTACCCTTGGTTTTTCACCAAGGCCTTAACCGGTTCAAGCCCAGTGTAGGTTCCTTCTTGTATGGCTTTTAAAACTGCACCGCCACCAGTAAAAATATAATATTTCGGATTATCAATCGCGACGATGTATAAGCCAGGCAATAGGCGTTTTAGCTCCTGCATTGTATCACCACCACCATACAATTTCACAGCATCTAAGTTAGAATCTGTAAGCTCATCTAACGCAATGGTTCCATCATTAAAATGTGGAGTAAAACCCATCACTGCATTAATAAAAATAGTTTTTGCAGATTTAAAAACCTGACGCACATCGTCCTGATTAAATGATTCCGGTGCAACATCCAATACATAATTTAATGATTGGCCATATTTTAAATCCTTAATACGATGCATACGATATTTCCCTTCTTCTTTCCCATCAAGGGTATCGGATTCAATAATATACTCCAACTCCAATATTTTATCAGAATAATCTTCAGCGTATTTAACAAATTCCTCAGCTAGTTTCAGGTTTGTATCATCCACACCTTTAATTGAAATTCCATATTTTGCGCAGAGATAGGCATTATAAATCACCCCACCTAAAACCAAATTATCTGCAATTTTCAAAAGTGCATATAATGAATCGATTTTCGTATCCATTTTACTTCCTGCAACTACCGCAACAAATGGATTTTTAGCCTGATAAATACGCTCCAGGTTTGCGATTTCTTTTTGCATTAAATAACCGGCATAAGACGGCAAATAATCATTCACTTTTACTGTTGACGTATGCGGCTGCCAAGAGCCGAAAGCATCGTTAACGAACACATCTGCTAATCCAGCAAGCTGTAAACCAAAACGATCAGAAATATCTCCTTCTGCTTCTTCACCGGCAAACCATCGTGTGTTTGGGAGGTAAATTCCGTCAATCTCTCCATTTCTCAATTCCCGAATCATGTGATTAATTGAGGTTTCCAAACCCAAATATCCCTCATTACCATATGCAACAAATTCAGGAATCTGCATGTTAATGTGCAGTTTGTTATTGAGATAATCAACAATCGGTTTCACCGAGGTATCGTCATGGATTTCAATTTCCCCGGTTTTATTATTTTTCGGACGGCCAACATGTGTCATTAAAATAATCTTACCGCCTTTTGCATTGATATGATACAGCGTGCCTATGGTTGCGTCAATTCGGTAAGGGTCATGAATTTCACCTTTTTTAACCACATTGTGATCAACTCGAACAAGCACAACTTTCCCGTCTAAATCGGCATCTTGAATTTTTGGCAAATTGATTTCCATAACACAAATTTTCTATCGTTAAAAAAAACACACAAATTATAGCTTAGTTCGAATGGCTTTCAAACTAGGCAAATCTTTTCCCTCAATATACTCTAATAAGGCACCTCCGGCAGTAGAAACAAAAGAAATTTTATGCCCCATACCATATCGTTTTAAGGCGACAATTGAATCACCACCTCCGACAAGTGAAAACGCACCCATGTCAGTTGCACGAGCTGTTGCCAATGCTATTTTTATCGTTCCGTTACTAAAATAAGGCATTTCAAACACACCCATTGGTCCGTTCCACAAAATTGCATTGGAATTTTCAATAACTTTCGTGTAAGTTTCAGCCGTTTTCACGCCAATATCAAGCCCCCGCCATCCATCAGGAATATTATTTGCTCTAGCATGACGGATTTTTGGGTTTTTCTCATACGCATCCGCAATCAAGCAGTCGGTAGGCAAATAAAGTTTAACAGAACTGCGAGCAGCATAATCAAGAATTTCACGCGCAACATCGAGTGAATCTTCCTCAATGAGCGAATCACCAATATGTCCACCCATAGCTTTGATAAAAGTAAAGGCAATTCCTCCACCAATAATTACATTATCAGCTCTATCCATCAAGGCACGAATAATATTAATTTTTGTTGATATTTTCGAACCACCAATGATTGTCGTAAAGGGATGTTCCGCCTTATAAAGAATTCTATCAATATTCGTCATCTCATTTTCAATAAGATATCCCAACATTTTGTCATCAGGGAAGAATTTTGCAATGGTATAAGTGGATGCATGTGCCCGATGCGCTGTTCCAAAAGCATTGTTAATATAAACATCCCCAAGTCGAGATAATTCTTCAGCAAAACTTTCGCTTCCTTCAATTTCTTCATTAGTAAAACGAAGATTTTCTAACATTAACACTTCGCCTGGTTTCAGTTTTTTAGCAATTTTTTCGGTATTATCACCACGACAACGATCTACAAACTTCACTTCAGTTCCCAGCAGATCAGAAACATAAGGAATAATATGACGAACTGAATATTTATCGATACGCTGTCCTTTGGGACGACCAATATGGGTTAACAAAATGATGGATGCACCTTCAGCAAGAATTTTACGCAAGGTTGGGATGGCAGTACGGATTCTGGTATCATCGGTAATATTAAAATCTTCATCCATCGGAACATTAAAATCGACCCTCACCAATGCACGTTTCCCACGAAAATCGTAATCATCCATACTATGTGTTTCCTGAATGGCGCGTAAACTCGGAAGTTTTTTCCCTTCGATATACTCAAGTAAAGCACCGCCGGCCGTTGACACATATGAAATCTTATGCTCAAGTGCATATTTCTTCAATGCAGCGATGGAATCTCCTCCACCAACAAGACTGTATGAGCCTTTATCCGTAGCGCGAGACACAGACAAACCGGCTTTTAGCGTTCCGTAAGCAAAGTGTGGCATTTCAAACACGCCCATTGGTCCGTTCCACAAAATGCTTTCTGAATCTTCAATAACCTGCTCAAATAATTCAGCAGATTTTACGCCGATATCCATTCCTATCCAGCCTGGTTTAATGGACGAAACCGGTACATGTTCAATTTGTGCTTCATTACTAAAGGTATCGGCAATTAGTACATCTTCTGGAAGAAATATTTTGACATTTCGTTCACAAGCGGTATCCATAATTCGCTGCGCGACATCTAAATACTCATCGTCAACCAAGGAATTTCCAACTTCCAATCCTTTAGCTTTTAAAAAAGTGAAAACAATACCACCACCAATAATTAAATTATCCACTTTATCCATTAACGCCTCAATAATATCGATTTTTGTGGAGATTTTTGCACCTCCAATTATGGCTGTAAATGGTGATTTTGCTTTTTTGAGTAGCTTATCAATGTTTTTAACTTCAGACTCAACCAAATATCCCAACATTTTATCGTATGGAAAAAATTTGGCAATGGTAAAAGTTGAGGCATGGGCTCTGTGCGCTGTTCCGAAAGCATTGTTAATATATGTGTCACCGAGTTTCGCAAGTTTTTTTGCAAATTCTTCGTCCCCTGCAGTTTCTTCATTATAAAAACGGAGATTTTCAAGCATTAAAACTTCTCCCGGGTTCAAAGCTGAAGCGAGTTTTTCTGTTTTCTTACCAACGCAGTCGTCGGCAACAAATACATCTCGACCAAGCATTCCGGAAACATAATCAGAAATGCGTTTTACACTCAAGGCTTCATTAAATTGTCCTTTCGGACGACCAAGGTGAGTCATAATAATTACCGAGCCACCTTCTGTTAACACTTTCTGGATTGTTGGAACCGCAGTTACAATGCGTGTATCATCCATAATTTTCCCATTTTCGTCGATGGGAACATTAAAATCGACGCGAATTAAAACTCGCTTCCCTTTAAACTGATAATCATCCATATTGGTCATAAGCAAATCAGCAATGTTTTAAAGTGTAAAGTTAGGATTTTTTTTAACCATTAAGGAATTAATACCGATTGTGATTCAAAACTACCGATTTGCTACGCCTATCAGTGTTAAATCTACATCGGCATTATACTGGCAATTTAATTTTAAAATGGTATAATAAACCAGTTCCGTAGGAACTTTCTATTTTTAACCCCGAATGGTAGTTCGGGGATTAAAACCAAATTAATTTTAAAACACCTGATAACTAAAGTTTATAGTAGCTATCTAAAAACATGCATTTAGAAGCCTTCAGAAAGAAGGCTATGCGCGCTGGACATGGCAGACCACGAGCTGGCGATGGCTGTGAATGCTGAATTG
>JAYEFQ010000032.1:0-22095 GCA_034658655.1 Bacteroidota bacterium | reverse complement strand
GGTGCAGGTGGTAGTGGAGGCACAGGATCAACATACAATGGTGGTGCAGGTGCTACCGCCCCAAGTCAGGATGCTGGTGGCGGTGGGGAAGGTGCTTGTACAACTGCAAATGGGAATCCCGGTTCAGATGCAACAGGTGGTTCTGGTTGTGACGGTGGTGATGGAGGTAATGGTCAAACAGGAGTTAACGGTCCTGGTTTTTCCGGTATAGCTCCCGGTGGAGGCGGTGGTGGTGGAACTAAAACCGGTAGTGGTGGTAATGGCGCAAATGGTAAAGTAGTTATTACATACACCTGTCCATCAAATAACTTACCAAATGCCGGCGCAAACCAAACTCTTGCTACATGTACAACAAGCACTACCCTTGCAGGAAATGAACCCGACTATGGAAAAGGAACATGGACAGTTGAATCAGGGACAGCAACAATCACTGACCTAAATGATTTTGAAACAACTGTTACAGAACTTACGCTAGGAACAACTATTACTATGCGATGGACATTTTCAAATGAAGGTTGTGGATCTTCTTTTGATGAGATGACAATTACAACTAGTGAAGGTCAAGGGTGTTGGACATATTGCTCATCCACATGGACTGATTTAATAGATGAATGGATTTCTAATGTAACATTTAATACGATTAATAATTCTAGTGAGTCAAGTTATTATTCTGATTTTACATCAATCTCTACCGATGTAATAACGTCTGCATCATATAACCTGTCAATTGCTGTGTCGAGCAGTTATATTGAACACTATTGGGCTTGGTTTGACTGGAATAATGATGGGGATTTTTTAGATGCAGGGGAAGCTTATGACCTTGGACAAAGCACTGTTGTTGACGAAGAACTTACTCTTTCAATAACGATACCTGCCACTGCAATTTTAGGAAGTACAAGAATGCGTGTTATGATTAAATATGATTCTGATCCTACAGGACCTTGCGAATCTGGAACTTATGGAGAAACCGAGGACTATACAATAAACATCCTCACGCCACCAACAATTACTACAGACCCAACAAATCAAAGTGTATGTTACAACTCAAGTGCAGATTTTACAGTTTCAGCAACTGGATCTGGAACATTGACCTACCAATGGCAATATCAAGGTGGTGATGTCGTTGATGGAACTCCGACAGGAGCAGTCTATTCAGGTGCTAATACTTCAACCCTTACCGTTAGTGGTACAATGTCTAATGCAACTTATTCTGCATATACTTGTGTTGTTTCCAATGTATATGGTAATGTGACTTCTGCAGGTGCTGATTTAATAGTAAGTTCTGATGTTGCACCTGATGCACCAACAGATTTAACAATAAGTGATAATCTTGTTTGTGGAGGAACTTCTATAACATTAGGTGCAACAGTTTCAAGTGGAACTCTCGAATGGTACAGTGGTACTTGTGATGGCATTTCAGAAACAAGCCCAGTAACACCTGCTGTTACTACTACATATTATGCAAGAGCTTATGATTCAGGTACAGGTTGTCGTAGTGCTTGTTCAAATATTACAGTTAATATCTTAGATGAAATTGTTTTCATTGAAGAGCCGGAAGATCAATACGGTTGTGCCGGATCATCCCTGACGTTTTCGGTTACTGCTACCGGAGCTGGTATTACTTATCAGTGGCAAGAAAATGATGGTAGCGGATTTACAGATATCACCAACGGAGGTGTGTATTCAGGTGCAAACAATATGGATTTGATAATTAGCGATGTTACAGGATTAGATGGATATGATTATCAATGTGTTGTTACAGGCGAGTGTGATAATGCAACATCAGTTGCGGCAACATTAAATGAAATTTCATCCGGCTTAAGTGGAACCAAAACGGTTGGCTCCACTGGAGATTATACAACACTCAAAGCCGCTTTCGACGACATTAACAGCTTTGGTTTATCCGGACATCTTTATCTTAAAGTGATTTCCAATACCACTGAAACAGCAGAGGCCAGCCTTAACGAATGGGTTGATTGTGCCGGAAACAGTGGCTATACAGTGACAATTTATCCAACAGGGGCAACCCGTACCATTTCCGGTAATATTGCAACTTCACTCGTCACACTAAATGGTGCTGATAAAGTTACCATTGACGGACGCCTCGATATGACAGGGACAGCTAACAGCCTGGTGTTTTCAAATTCGAATACGTCAGGAGCTACTCTTGAGTTTACCAATGCAGCATGTAATAATACGGTTCAATACGCTACTATACAGGGTGGCAGTGTGAGTGGAACTAATGGCGTGGTGTATTTTGGTACTGCTGGTACCACAGGGAACAACAATAATACCATCATGGAATGTGATATCCGTGATGATGCCACTGAACCACTGTATGGGATATACTCAGAAGGTACGGCAGGTACGCCAAACAGCGATAATTTGGTGTCAGGATGTAATATTTATAATTTTTATGAAAACGGATCAATCAGCAGAGGAATATTGCTTTATACGGCCAATACCCGATGGACACTCACCGGAAATAGCCTTTATCAGACAAGCTCCCGTATCGATGGCGCATTTTACGGCATTAGCATCGACGATTCAAACGGTGGGGAGTTTATGATTGA
This sequence comes from Bacteroidota bacterium, assembly GCA_034658655.1. GTDB lineage: Bacteria > Bacteroidota > Bacteroidia > Bacteroidales > ML635J-15 > JAQIBY01. The sequence goes on along the minus strand of JAYEFQ010000032.1, from coordinate 19,522 downwards.
GGAAAATTACATTGGCGGAACCGCTCCTTTGTGTGGTGGGGCTCCAATGACCTATAATTATGAATCCTTCGGAATTATGTTCGAAGGTATCATAATAACCTGTAATTCGGTCGGTGTTTCAGTGATACAGGACAATGTGATTCAGAACATTGACTTTAATTCCGCAGTTGTTACTTCGGATGGCTCTCAATATGTGATATGGACAGGTATTGATGTCTGGGCAGGTCGGATTGATGTCATCGGCAATACTATAGGAGACGGATCAACAGGCTCAATCAATGTATCCATTGATGAAGATCTAAATAGCGGAACGGCCTGGAATAACGGCATTTGGCACAATGGTGAGGGCAATGTGATTGATAATACCGTGGGCTCAATAACCTTTGATGGAACCATTTCAACTCAATGTGGCTTTAACGCAATTGAATACGTGGGAACAATGATTTCGGATCAGATGATCTCCGGCAATACCATTGGGCATGCTACCACAGCCAACAGCATTCAGTTTGCAGCCGGAGCTACACCGGCAATGACCATGGGCGGCATTTATTTTGGTACCGGCGGTGATTTCTTAACCACCGTAGCCCGAAATACGGTAGCTAATATTGATAATCAGTGTACAGCCACTAATTCATTTTTGGTGGCATTGAACAATCAGGCAACAGCAGGTGATCAGATCATAAAAGGAAATGATATTTATGACATTTCAACTGCATCAAGTGAAACAGGATATTATTCTACTTCTTCCGATTTCCCTGCCTTTGCTGGGATTCGTACCAACAATACGGCAGCAGGAGCTGATCTTACTATTGATAACAACCATATCTATAATATTTTCTCCACAAGCGGATCTGCCGATGTTTCATTGTTTGGTGTATTTTGCGCTACTGCAACATCAGGTACTCATGTAATAAATGGCAATAATATCCATTCGTTCTCCACACAAAATACTTCCGATCTAGTTTGGCAAAAAGGCCTCGTATTGGAATCCGGTACAGCTACCCTTTCCAACAACATGATTCGGCTAGGTGTGGAAGGTATAAATACGGATAATTTTATTGTGGGGCTTGAAACAGCAACAGGATATTCAAATTCCGTTTTGTTTAATACAGCCTACATTGGTGGAACGGCTACCAGTACCAATGCTACTGCAAGTTTTTACCGTAGTGGTGCCGGTACTGCGGACGTAAGAAATAACATCTTTGTCAATGCTAGAACTGGTGGCTCTGGATATCATTATGCGTATTATTTGAGTACTAGCAGTAATCTAACAAGTGATTACAATATTTACTGGGATGGTAGCTCTGCTGTTACTGCCTATGATGGTAGTGGGGCAGTGACTACGCTTGGAGAAATTCAAACGGCAACCGGAGGGGATAACAACTCAAAGGTTTTAGATCCCGATTTGGTAGCCCCAACTGGCAACGGCACAGCCTGTGATTTGCATATCCAAACAACTTCACCGGCAGTTGGAGCAGCAATAGCAGTAACTGGTATCACAACTGACATTGATAATCAAACGCGTGATAATCCTCCTTGTATAGGTGCAGATGAGTACGTAACAGCGCCTTATGGTACCGATGTTTATGGTATTTATTCTCCCGATGGCATAAACGGTACTATTGTAGATGTAGAGATTGTGTCTGAAGGTGGCGCTCCGGGAGGCACAGGCTATGATGTGGCTGAGCCTGAAGATGCGCACTGGCCTGATGTTGTTATAACAGACTACCAGGTTATTACGGTTAGTAATTATTCATGTACCGGTAGTGAATTTGAATTCACAACAGAGGATGCCAGTCCCGATTGGTTGCTGGGTAATGGTGCAGATCCGGCAGATGGTACCAGTTCACCCATTACCAGTGTTTATGCCTCTACCGGCTATAAAGACATCATTGAAAGTGTGAAGGTATTCAATGATTTCATTAACATCAATATGGAATCGCCGGATCCGGGTTCTATTCTTGGAGCACCAACAGGAGCCGGTTGCCCAACAACTTACACTTATACCAGTTCTGAAGCCGGAAGTCCGGGTTATCTTTATGAATGGGATGCAACAGCTCCTAGTGGTTGCACTGTAAGTATTGATGATCCTACTTCATCCTCGACGGATATAACCTTTGTGAATCAAACCGGTGTTGACCAAATATTTCTGGTTACTTTAACCATTGAAACAGAATGCTGCGGAAAATTGAAAACGGTTGAGCGATACATTACTATTTATCCTGGACCTACGATGCCTAGCATTGATGGCGGGCCGTTTTCAATCTGCACAGGCGGATCACAAACAGTGGACATTCTTAGTCCCGATCCGGAATATTCATTTGAATGGTTTGATGCTGAAACCGGCGGTACACAACTCGGTAGCGGAACAAGCTTTACGTTTACCAATATTCCCGTTGGCACCAATTCATACTGGGTACAATCAACAAATAGTTTTGGTTGCTCATCACAACGCACAGAAATAGTAATTGAAGGCATAACTCCTGTAGCACCATCGGTAGATAATCAATCAACCTGTGGTGACAGCGATGTTACCTTTTACATCAACTCACCTCAGGTCGGATATGAATACAATTGGTATGCGGGTTCATGTGGCGGAACCTTGCTCCAATCTGGAACTGCAACAAGTTTTACTTACAATGTTACAAGTAATGAAACCTTTTATGTGGCTGCCGTTCCTCCGGGTTGTGATGAAGGTAATTGTGCAAGCCCGACGGTTTCATATCTCATACCAACCGATCCTATTTTGTGGGAGGGTGATGATGGTATAGCACCAAATGATTGGTTTGTTACAGAAAACTGGGAAAACGGGTGCTTACCGAATTGTGGTACCAACGTAAAAATACCTGCCTCACTTACCGATTATCCTGAAATAGGTTTTAGTGCTACGGAAACGTCAGAAGTGAAAGATATTGAATTTCTGAACGGTGCAAGTCTGACATTCACAGACAGTAAAGCTAAACTTGGTATTTGTGGCGATTTTATCCATAGTGGCGATTTCATTACTAATGATTATGGTGCTGTAATTTTTAAAGGGTCAATTCAGCAAAACTACACTAGAAATATTACTGCAACTGGTGAATTTCATAATGTGAAAATTGATAATGCTGCAGCATCACCTAAGCTAAATATAAGCTCCGGAAATATGATTATCAGCGACAAAGGAGGTATAACTCTGGTTAACGGAGTGATTACAACAGGTGCGAATTTCCTTATTGTGAAGAACGCTGCAGGCAATGCCATAAGTGGGCATTCAAAAGACAGTTATGTGTATGGGAACTTGCGCCGCTATGTGGTCTCAGGTGGTACAACTGATTACGATTTCCCGGTTGGTACAGTTTCGGCTTACCGTTTGGCACGGGTTAACAATAACAGTATGACAGGCCCTTCATATATTGACGCTCAATTTATGGGGACATTTAACAATGCTGATGCCCTTAATTCGGATTTTGCAGTGGATGCTGGTACACCTTATGCCTCTGTTGCAACGGAAGGTATCTGGCGGATTGATCCAGATGTCGCACTAGCGAGTGGCTCTTACGATATCCAGCTTTATTTCGACGATGGCTATGGCTATCAACTGGACGGTACGCCTGTTAATAATGCGTTTGCGGGTCTTGAGGATAATCAGTTTGGTGTGCTTAAACGTAGCTCGGGTTCAACCTCGGCTGCAGATTGGGTAGGTGAAGGAAGTGGGGATTTACCTTCGACTAATGTTGCAGGTCGTATGCTAGCGGATGGATATGCATTACGTAGTAATATTACAGCTTTCAGCGAATTTGCCATAGGTAAATCAGATGTTCCATTGCCTGTTGAATTATCAAACTTTAATGCAGAATGTCTCAGTAGTGGAATTCAATTAAACTGGATAACTGAAAGTGAGAGTAATAATGAGTTTTTTACATTATATCGTAGTACTGATGCTGAAAATTATATTGAAATTAGTCATATATGGGGACAAGGCAATAGTAATTACAAAACGGAGTACAGCTATATAGATGAAAGTTATGAAGATGGTTCTGTATTTTATAAGCTCAGACAAACTGACTTTGATGGGGAATTTGTGGAATCAGAATTAGTGTTTATTAACTGCACATCGGCCCTTGGGACATTTTATATTGTCCCGAATCCGTTTAAAGATGAAATTCGAATTGTTTTTGAATCTCCGATAGATTATTCCGTAAATGTACAAATTACTGATGTACTCGGACATGTTGTCTTTCAATCTCAAATCCATAGAAATACACAAGAATATAACATTCGTGATTTGTCGCAGTATATGCCTGGTTCTTATTATTTGAATTTGATTTATGAGAAAAAGGAAATTACTGTGAAATTAATAAAAATGTAATCTGCAAATTTGTAGCAATTTAATTCTCCCAAGCCAAGAAAACGAATCAATATTGATTCGTTTTCTTTCTCAAGTACCCTAAATAACCTTATCCCCACAGTACGCCGTGCGACTACAGGTTTTGCAGTGTTTCCCCATCCACACTTCATCAAATTGGCGTGTCGCCGAGTCCAATAATTCAGGGGAATCTGTAAATATTCCGGCTTCAAAATTGCGCTTGTCAACGGATTTTGCACCCATCGCAGCACCTGTTAAATTTGCAGATCCTATATAGACGGTTTGCATATCAATAATAATCAGTTTAAAATGTACTCTCGGACACAACATTCTCTCTAGCCCTTGAATTAAGGCGGGGAACTTGTCAAAATCTTTACGGAAATTTGGCCCAGGTTCTTTTGCATGGATTAACCGGACAGCAATGCCTTTTTTTATTAAGTCGGAAATTACTTGCAAAAAAGGTGAAAAACCGCCCCGGTATGAAACATGTAAATCTTTAATGTCTGCAGTTCCAATCCATAAGGTGTGTTTCGCTTGATAGCATGCCTTTAAGACAGTTTCATAATGTTCTTTATTCTTAATGTATTGAAGCATTATAAATTAACGTGAATTATTAATGAAGATTGTTTTGTTTTTTATTTAACCCGCATTATTTATGGGAAAGATGACTAACCTGTATTGTTCATGCTTTTTATTTAGAGTCTTACTTTTAATATTCGTGTGCTTTTTGGCAGAAAAATTATTTAACGGGGTAAATCAAACCTGTACCGACGAATGACGGTAATTCAAAGCAAATCCTAATAGTCCCGAACTTGCTTCGGGATGTTTTGGTAATTGATAAATATGAAAATTTGAATTTGTTTAGGATTTAAAAATTAGGATTTAGGATTTCCCTGTCCGTCCGGTAGGCGGGTAGTTTATCTGGATTAGTTTTAATAAATTTCAAATATCGAATATCGAATGAAAAATGATAAAGTTAAAACAATAATGAAAAATCTTGAATCATTAATAGCTAAATCAGAGATGGTTGGAGCGAGTAGCATAGTTTTGAACATTAATAATTTGAATTTAGATATTGTTTAGTATTTAGAAATTAGGATTTCCCTGTCCGTCCGGCAGGCGAGTAGTTTATCTGGGTTAGGTTATACTAAACTTATGTTTTTATAAAAAGCTGTGAATAATGCGGGATATTATGTGTACATTTGTCCGAATTTATTTACCACTCCACCTTTGGAGGATTCCCCAAAAAATTAAAACCGGAATTTATCGTTTACAACATGCAATTTAAAGATCTTAAAATTATTACCCCAATATTAGATGCTCTCAATGACGAGCATTATATTGAACCCACACCAATTCAGGAAAAAGCAATTCCAATTATTTTATCGCGTCAAGATGTGATGGGGAGTGCGCAAACCGGTACCGGAAAAACCGCTGCATTTGCAATTCCCATTTTACAACATTTGTACGAAGATTCGCGAAATGCGCATCAACCCAGAAAAATTAAAGCGCTGATTGTTACTCCAACTCGTGAGTTAGCAATACAGATCGGCGAAAGTTTTACAAATTACGGTAAATATACAGGTATCCGAAATACAGTTGTCTTTGGCGGTGTCCCGCAGGGGAAACAAGTTAACATATTAAAGCAGGGTGTTGATGTATTAATTGCCACTCCGGGTCGTTTGTTGGATTTAATTCAACAAGGTTATATTCGCTTAAAAGATGTTGAGTATTTTGTGCTCGATGAAGCAGATCGTATGTTGGATATGGGTTTTATCCATGATATTCGTAAAATTATTGAACTCTTGCCAGCAAAACGACAGTCTTTATTTTTCTCGGCAACTATGCCTGCAAATATTGTGCAATTGTCACGAAAAATTTTGCATCAGCCTAGGAAAGTAATGGTTAGTCCAGTGTCTTCTACTGCTGAAACATTAGAACAAAAACTTTATTATACCAATAAAACAGATAAACCGAATTTGTTGATTCATATTCTGGAAAATTCAGATTTGGATCAGGTGCTATTGTTTGCTCGGACAAAACATGGTGCAGACCGTATTGCTAGAAATCTAAGCAAACAAAAAATAAAAGCAGCTGCAATTCACGGAAATAAGAGCCAAAACCAGCGGCAGAAAGCTTTAAATCAGTTTAAAGCGGGGAGTATTCGTGTGCTTGTTGCCACTGATATTGCCGCACGTGGTATTGATATTGATAAATTGCAGTATGTCATTAACTACGATATTCCAAACATCGCTGAAACATATGTGCATCGTATTGGACGTTCAGGTAGGGCAGGAGAACTCGGGAATGCAATATCTCTTTGTGAACCTGAAGAAAATCAATTTGTAAAGGAAATTGAAGCTTTAATACATATAAAAATCCCTGTGGTAACAGATCATCCTTATCCTCAGACTGATAAGCCAATGACAAATGCTGAGAAAAAGGAGTTCGAAAAAGAGAAAATTAAACGGAAACAGGAGTTTTTTGCAAATCGACGGAAGAAAGAATCAAAACCAAAACGTAGAGGGAAATCACGTCGCTAAAGGTTTTGTACGGATATTTTTAATATTTTCGTTCAGATAAAAATTTCAATGTATCTTTGATGTTTGTCTGCCTGCCTTATTATCATATTAAAATGGCCGGTATGTTGTTGTTTATATGATTATAAAAATTTATCAATGCGAAAATTTATACGATTTTTAGTTCGACATATTCCAAGACCATGGCTTATCCGGATGTCCTATGTTTTCCGTTGGCTGATTTTGCCATTTTATAAAGGAAAAAATTATTCCTGTCCGGTGTGTGGTGGCGAATTTCGTAAAATGCTGCCTTATGGAAACAAAGGAGCCGAAAATCGACTTTGTCCCAAATGTATGTCATTGGAACGACATCGTTTAATGTGGCTTTATTTTAATCAAAAAACCGATTTATTTACTGCGCAAAATAAGCTGCTGCATGTTGCCCCTGAACAGCCGTTTTTAGAGCGCTTTAAGAAAATGAAAAATATTGATTATACCACTGGTGATTTGCTGAGTCCTATTGCAGATGTGAAAATGGATATCATGGATATTCCTTTCGAGGCTAATCAGTTTGATGTGGTAATTTGTAATCATGTAATGGAGCATGTTGAAAGCGATATTAAAGCAATGCATGAGGTTTTACGTGTGCTAAAACCCGGAGGATGGGCTTTGCTGCAGGTGCCGATTAATTATTCGTACATAGAAACTCACGAAGATCTTAGTATTACCGATCCCAAAGAGCGTGAGCGAGTATTTGGACAATACGATCATGTGCGTTGGCATGGAATAGATTACGGAAAGCGGCTTGCATCAGCAGGTTTTCTTGTAGATGAAAATCGCTTTATTGATGAATTTTCTGATGAAGAGATTGAGCACTATCGCCTAAATAAAGGAGAAATTATTTATGTTGCAAAGAAGGGCTGATTGCAAATGATACCATTTATTAATCAAAATCGGTATTATTTGCTAATTAGAAATTGTTTTTTAAATCGCTTCTACGCTTCTGAAACCTTTCGGAACGCTTCCGAAAGCTTTCGGAATGCATCTTCGTATTTCATCGCCCGCTCTCATCCAGAACGCGTTTATGCAACAACTTATCTTCGTTTTTCTTTTCCAATCGAATGCCTGTTGCTTGACGCTAAGACCCCGTTGGGGCTGGTAGGTTCACTTTTATACTTCAAACTGCCGACCCCGTAGGCGGTCGTATATTTGTAACCCGGGATGAAATGCAGATGCGCCAGCATCAAATGAAATCTCGGGCTACAAATGTGGAATATACTATGGCTTTTGGCGGGATATTTGATGCATTAGCATTCAAATATCATGTCAAAAGTATGATTTATGGTTTAAGAAAAATGTGCTAAACCGCTAACAGATTCTTCAGTCACTCCACTTCGTTGCGCTCCATTGAAATGACATTTTTTGAAGTTTTAGGGAGGGAAAAAGGGAGATGACAAATAGTCAAATTAAGCAGAGTGTCATTGCCCTTTTTTTCCTATTCTGCAAGGCGTGTTGGTCATTTCGAACCGCTAGCCAGCGGTGAGAAATCTGTATGAGTAAAATTTCAAATTTCAAGGAAATAACAAATACCAAACTCCAAACGGTTGCATTGTGCTAAACTGCTGGCTGCCTGCTGAAATTGAAATTTCCTTAATGTTCGACCCGCTTCGTGGTCGAGGCTGGTATAAGAAGCCTGAAGGCGATGTAGTGAGCTCAGTCAAACTAGCTTCAACATAAATAACCATCGGTGAAAACAGGTGGTACTTGAACCCTTAAGTTCCTTATGGTTTTTTTCTTGTTTTCATCGGTTTAAAATGAAAACCAGACGGATTATTGTCTTTTTCTTTTGTTTTTTTTTGTTTTCGCTTTGCTTGCTTCTTTGTTGAGTAGTGAATGTTTACATTCGATTCTAAACTGTTATTTGAATGGAAATAGCTTTGGGTTTGCAGAAAAACGAAATCTTTTTCATCTTCATTATTTTCCATGTCTTCTTCTTCTTCGGTTTCCCATGATGGTTTTGGTCGCTGTGGCCCTTGTTTACGGTAATAAAATGCCAGCCCCAGTCCGACTAGCATGCCAGCAAGATGCGATTCCCATGAAATGCCCAGTTGTCCAGGCAAAATGCCCCAAATCATGCTTCCATAAAGGAAAACAACAATGAGTGAAACTGCCATGAGTTGATAATGCCGTCGGATAATTCCTGAGAGAAATAGAAATGCTGCTAACGCATAAATGATACCACTCGCTCCAACATGAATTGACGGGCGTCCGGTTAGCCAAACGAGAACCCCAATTGTAATCCAACTGATTCCCATGATACGGAATGCCAATTTAGGATAAAAATAAAATAGCATTCCTGCCAACGCGGCAAAACTCATACTGTTCCCGATTAAATGGCCCCAATCGCCATGTAACAATGGTGCCGTGAAAATTCCAATAATGCCTTTCAGTGTTCGAGGTTCCAGCCCGAAATTGTTGAGACGCATATCCAAGCTGGTATTCAGTATGTGAATAAGCAAAAAGGCAAGCAGAAAGCTCACTGTTATCGTTGCGACAGATTTAAAACGTGTATTTGGGATGTCTTGAGATACACTCATAATTAGACGTAATGTCGATTTTATGCGAAAATAGGGAATTTTATTTGAATTTCCATCAGTTTTTTAATTGATTGTATTATACCATTTATTAATCAAAATTGCAACTATTATAACCAATCAATGATGGGTTTCATATTTCTGTAAAGACGCACGGCCGTGTGTCTCTACAGAAATATGAAAATGGTGAATAGCTGGCAGGGCAGACGGGTTTGGTGCTTAAGATTTGTTGTTTTTAAAACTTATCTGTTGCAATATCTTCAAAGTCTTCGTAAATATTATCACGAAATTGCATGGTGTAAAGTAACCATGTGTCGTTTGGTTTGTAAAGTAAAATTTCAAGTTTTACAGGCTGCCGATCGTATTTTAACATATAGATATAGCGGATGAACGAGTCGCCTGCAGTCTGGATTTTTATAATTTCTTCGCCATAATAATTGCCCAAGAGTTTTCGACTCGTATTAAATCGCTCTTTGAGTCGCTCTATGCCTTGTTGATTTTGGTCAATATACGGGTTTGTACTGAAGATATAATCAATGGCGTTATCAGGGTCTTCCTGAAAAGCGCTAAAAAATGGTTGCAGTATATCTTCAGGATTTTCCTGTGCAATCAGTCCCCAAGGAGAGAGCAAAAACAAGACAATCAATAGTTTTTTCATAATAATACTTTTTACGAAACTACGAATAATTTGCCAATTGCATGTTATTTTCTTCAGCAAATTTTCGCATATTGATTAATGCATAACGCATTCTTCCCAGTGCCGTATTAATTGAAACGCCGGTTTGCTCAGCAATTTCTTTAAAGCTCATGTCACCGTAATGACGCATCAAAACCACTTGTTTCTGGTCTTTTGGCAATTTGTCAATCAAAAAGCGAACGTCGCGGGTTGTTTGATCTGTGATCATGTTATCCTCAATCGTGCTATCTGAAAATTTCGCATTATTAAACATGTCAAATTCACCTTGATCGTTAGAATAGGTGTTTTGATTTTTGTTTTTACGAAAATAATCGATTGTCAGATTGTGTGCAATTCGCATTACCCAAGAAACAAATCGTCCCTCATCTTTGTATTTGCGCTTTTTCAGGGATTGAATCACCTTAATAAAGGTATCCTGAAACAAATCATCTGCAACATCGGTGTTTTTTACAATCAACAAAATGTAAGTATAAACTCTGTCTTTGTGACGCTTGATGAGTTCCTGCATACAATACTTTTCGCCTTTAACAAACCGATTTACAAGTTCTTGATCTTTTAACTTGCTAATATCCATATGTACTTATTTTATGATTAAAAGCGTAAAATATTTCCTATAGGCACTCCTTTTTTAATGATTAAACTGTTTGTTAAACGTTTTTGTTCATTTAATGTTTCACAAACATAGAAAATATTTATGATTTGTGCATCTTTGTAACAAAATTTTAACAAAATAATTAAATAACGAATAAATAATCATCAAATATCGTACCGAAATTATGGCAGAAGGATTAGAAATACAAGTAAAAGGCGCGAAAGTACATAATCTGAAAAATATTTCAGTGAATATACCTCATAATGAGTTGGTTGTAGTTACAGGAGTCAGTGGCTCGGGCAAGTCATCTTTTGTTTTTGATACCTTGTTTGCAGAAGGGCAGCGTAGGTATATTGAGAGTTTATCATCTTATGCCCGCCAGTTTTTCGGTCGGATGGCAAAGCCGGATGTTGAGAAAATTAATGGTTTACCACCTGCAATTGCAATTCAGCAGAAAGTTGCTGGTCGTTCACCTCGTTCAACGGTTGGTACGATGACAGAAATTTACGATTATTTGAAATTATTGTACGCACAAATTGGAAAGACCTATTCCCCAATTAGCGGGAGTTTGGTAAAACGGCAAGATGTGAATGATATTGAGAAATATGTGACAGAGTTTCCGGAGCAAACTAAAGTGTATATTTGCTATACATGGGATGTTGATGGCGACCGACAAGAAAATTGGGTGGAAAGTCTTTCTCAACAGGGTTTTAATCGGGTTTGGCTTAATAACGAAATTCAAAAAATTGACGATTTGGATTTGTCAACTGTTACAGGGAAATCTATCTGTGTTGTTTTAGATCGGCTGAAAAATAAACAAAATGAAGAAAACTTGAGTCGTTTGCGGGAGTCTGCTGAGCAAGCTTTTAATGCAGGAAATGAGCAATGCCTTATTGTAACAGAACTTGATGGAAAGTATTCTTATCGTATGTTTAGCGCTCGATTTGAGGAGGACGAAATGGTGTTTGAAGAGCCGAATAATAATATGTTTTCTTTTAATTCGCCGGTCGGTGCTTGTCCTAAATGTGAGGGATACGGCAGTGTGATTGGGGTTGATGAGGATTTAGTAATCCCAGATCAAAGTTTGTCAGTTTATGATAATGCGGTGATGTCTTGGCGTGGTGAAAAAATGAGTAAGTGGAAAGATCAATTCATAATGAATGCTGCACATGTCGATTTTCCTGTTCATCGTCCGTATATGGATTTAACAGAGGAACAGAAGGATTTGCTTTGGGAAGGATGTCGATATTTTAATGGAATAAATGATTTTTTTGATCATCTTGAGAAAAAGAAATATAAGATTCAATACCGTGTTATGTTGTCTCGATATCGCGGAAAAACAGTTTGCCCGCTTTGTAAAGGACGTCGATTGAAAAAAGAAGCCAATTATGTGAAAATTGACGGGTTTAGCTTGTCTGACTTGGTTGAAATGTCGGTAAATGAACTGGAATCATATTTTTCATTGCTTAAATTGGATGAAAATGATACGAAAATTGCCGATAGAATTTTATTGGAAGTTCGTTCACGTTTACAATTTATGCAAAATGTTGGATTAAGTTATTTGACATTAAATCGTCGTGCTGCAACGCTTTCCGGCGGAGAAACGCAGCGTATAAATTTGGTAACTTCCTTGGGAAGTTCGCTTGTAGGCTCATTATATATTTTAGATGAGCCGTCTGTCGGTTTGCATCCACGCGACACACATCTTTTAATCAAAGTGCTTAAAAATTTGCGTGATTTGGAAAACACTGTTATTGTGGTTGAACATGAAGAGTTTGTTATTCGTGAATCTGATCGAATTATTGATGTTGGACCGGGTGCCGGATATCTCGGGGGCGAAGTTTTATTTAATGGTAAGCTTACCGATATATTAAAGAAGGAAAATTCATTGACAGGCAAGTATTTATCCGGTGAATTAAGTATCCCGATTCCTGAAAAACGAAAAGCATGGAAACATGCTTTGCACTTTGAAGGTTTACGGCAGCATAATTTAAAAATCGATGAGTTGGAAGTTCCACTTGGCGTGATGTGTGTTGTCAGCGGAGTCAGTGGCTCTGGAAAGTCAACCTTCGTTCGTGATATTATGACACCTGTTATTCGGCGAGAATTGGGCGATTATTCTGCAAAACCGGGTCGATTTAAAAGCTGTTATGGTGATTTTAGTTTGATAAAAGATATTCAGTATGTCGATCAAAATCCAATCGGAAAATCATCACGCTCAAATCCGGTAACATATATTAAAGCATGGGATGAAATTCGAAATCTGTATGCCGATCAGCCACTGTCTAAGCAGCGAAAATATCGTGCCGCTTTTTTCTCTTTTAATGTAGATGGCGGACGGTGTGAAACTTGTAAAGGCGAAGGTCAGATAAAAGTTGAAATGCAGTTTATGGCCGATGTATATCTTAAATGTGAAGATTGCAAAGGACAGCGGTTTAAAGAAGAGATCTTGGATGTTAAATTTCGGGATAAGTCAATTTATGATTTGTTGGAGATGACAATTAATGAGGCTGTTGAGTTTTTTGATGCCGGTACGGGAAACTATGAAAAGAAAATCACTCGCTTGTTGAAAAATTATCAGGATGTGGGCCTTGGATATCTCAAAATGGGACAACCGTCGAATACCTTGAGTGGAGGTGAAAGTCAACGAATTAAGCTTGCTTTTTATTTGAGTAAAGAAAAAACTGAGACATCGATGTTTGTGTTTGACGAACCGACTACCGGTTTGCATTTTCATGATATTCATAAACTCTTGTCTTCGCTGAATCAATTGAAAAATAGGGGGCATAGCATTCTCATTGTTGAGCATAATGTCGAAGTGATTAAATCTGCCGATTGGGTGATCGATTTAGGTCCCGAAGGTGGTAATGATGGTGGAAATCTTGTTTTTGCCGGAGTTCCTGAAGATTTGGTGAATTGTAAAGCCTCATGGACAGGGAAATATTTAACATTGTAGTTTGTTTGTGACTTTGATATCTGGGGTTGCGAGACGATGTATCTAAAAGGAAACCCCGATTATACCATTTTAAAATTAAAAATGCCGGTATTAATTCAAAAATTCAGTTTCAAAATGGGTAATAAGTTGTGGAATGTTAATTTGGTATCCCAGATTTTTAAGATTGGTAACAAATTCGCTGTGTTTCCTGCCTTTGCGGTAATCTGGTTCGCGTTTTGGGTGTTTTAAATATCGCTCAATCAGCGAAACATCTTCAGAAACATTAATCACGCAATGGTAAAATAAATAATCTTTGCTGCGATAAATGGCTGAACCGGCAATTTTTATATTATCAACAGATAAATCGGAAATCCCTCGTTGATGAAGTTCTTTTACACCGGGCCATTTTTCTAGAGCTTTGATAATGCGTTGATTTGAATTCTTGAAAAAATCCAGCGGTTTTTTGTAATCTTCTTGATCAGATAAAAAGGCAACGACAATATTTTTGGGAGTTAAAATTACTGATTCTCCACCCGATGGTCGCTTTAATATTGAGACCCCATCAATTTTAGCGGTTTCAATATTTACCGATAACTCTGTTTTATTACTTTGCCCTAAAACAATGTATGTATTGTCAGGTTGCCACACATGAAAATATTTATCTCCCGGATGATTGAGAATCTCAATATCCGGAAGATTATATTTTTCGTATCCTAAATATGTTTTCATTTTCTTGCAAAAATTGTTTAGCCTGGCAATACATATTGTGTCTAGTTCATAATATTCGAGTTCAAAGTGCCATACTGAGCTTGCCGAAGTGCCTGTCCTGCATTTAATCGCGAAACACCGCTTAAATTAATTAATATTGTGAGTAAATCGGACATTATGGACGGACACTACTTATGAATGGCCTTGTCAAGAGCTTCCATACCCGTCTCCATAAAAACTTCACTTACTGTCGGATGTGCATGTACAGTACGCGCAACATCATAAATGGTTGCTTCCATTTCTATAAATGCAGCGGCTTCAGCGATCATATCCGTAGCATTCGGACCAATGATTTGAACACCCATCACTTCACCCAGTTTTTTCTCGCTTAAAATGCGGACAATACCTTCGGTATCACCTTCAGTAAGTGCTTTTCCGTTAATTGATAGCGGCATTTCACTGACTTTGTATTCCACATTTTCTTCCTGCAATTCTTGCTCAGTAAAACCGATTTGAGCCATTTCAGGAACCGTGTAAATATTAAGCGGGTAGGAGCGGAGATCCATGCGTTTTTCAATGCCTTTAATATAATTAACGGCAAAAACACCTTGTGCCGAACCAACATGCGCAAGATAAGAGCGTCCATTTACATCTCCAACTGCATAAATATTCGGAATTGAAGTTTGTAAATTCAGATTGGTTTGAACAAATCCGTTTTCTGTTAAATTAATTTCAGGTTGAATTGCCGGTAAAACAGCTTTTCTTAGGCTGGCATTTAAAATAGGGACATCTTTTGATGGTAAATTCTTTTGGATTTTAATCCCTTGACCTTTTAATTTTTTTAAAATAAAGTCGTTGAGATATTGGTCTGCTTGTGGAATAAGCGTTTCCTTATGCTCTGTAATTAAATAGGTTTTTGTTCCCAATAAATTAAACAATTGAGCTAATTCGACAGAAACCGGTCCGTGTCCGTAAACCGCAATAGATTTCGGAAGTTCCTTCATTTTGTATAATGCTCTGATGTCAAGATTGCTTCCTTCTCCGGGAATGCGTTCCGGTAGCGATCCGGTAGCGATAATGATGTTTTCTGTTTCTATGCTTCGGTTGTTGACAGATATTTCATGTTCGCCGACAATTTCAGCTTCTCCCATGATGATTTCAATACCATTTTTCTTTAATAAAAATTCAACGCCGTTTGTTAATTTATTGACGACTTTATATGCTCTTTCAACTGCCTTAGCCCAATTGAAATCAAGTTTTTTCAAATCAATACCTTCAATGCCAAATTCTGCGGCATCATTTAGTCGATTGTAAAATTTTGCGCTTTCTATCAGTGCTTTGGTTGGGATACAGCCCCAGTTAAGACACATTCCGCCAATGGTATCTTTTTCAATGATTGCGGTTTTTAACCCGACTTGTCCGGCACGAATTGCCGCAACATATCCTGCGGGTCCTGAGCCTATAATAATGAGATCGTATTTCATAATTTTAGTTTTTTGGTTCGACATTAGTCCATAATTAAATTAATCGGATCACCGAGATATTCCATAATTTGATTCAGAAAACGGGTGACTTCACCGCCATCTACAATTCGATGGTCAACCGACATGGATAAAGGTAGCATATTTCCGGGCACAACAGCATCGTTTTTTACAACGGGTTGTTTTACTATGCGTCCTATACCGAGAATACCTGCTTGCGGATAATTAATCACCGGTACAGCAAATTTTCCTCCGATTGAACCAAAACTTGTAATGGTAAAGGTTCCGTCTTTCATATCTTCCATGCTAATCTCTCGTTTCCTGGCTTTTTCGGCAATTTCATTTACTTTTATTGCCAATTCACGGATAGAAAGCTTGTCAGCATCTTGAATGACAGGAACTAATAACCCGTCTTCTGTGTCAACAGCTATGCCAATGTTTACATAATTTTTGTAAATCATTTTGCCGTTTTCCATATCCATTTCAGAATTCAGATCGGGATGTTTTTTTAGTGCGACAGCAGTTGCTTTAATGATGAACGGCAAGTAGGAGAGTCTAATCTCGTCTGCGTTGAATTTTTCTTTAAAACGACTGCGAATTGCAATAAGTTCGGAGGCTTCAACTTCATCAAAAACACTCATGTGAGCAGCATTATGTTTGGATCGAAGCATGTTTTTAGCGATGGTTTTTCGCATTTGACTCATTGGTTCAATACGAACCCTAGGGCCTTCGTCAACCATTCTGTGGCCTTGGTTTGAGCTGTTCTTAGAACCTGAATTGGCATATTTCTGAATGTCTTCTTTCATGACACGTCTGCCGGGACCTGTGCCTTTTACTTCGTTGATGTCAATATTCAGCTCTTTCGCCAGAGCACGTGCTACAGGGGTTGCAATTGCTTTCTTCTGACTGGATTTCTGTTCAACTTCTGGTTCATTGACTCCTTCGTCACTTGAGGGAAGGTATGCATTGTTTCCGGCAGATTCTAAAGTGCCTACTACACCGGCAGCTTCTTCTTCAATGGGTTCCATTGTTGAGGATTCGCCTTCGTCGATTTTTTTCGATTCTTCTTGAGCAGCTTCGCCTTCAACGCCTTCTATTTCAATTTCTACAAGTGGATCGCCGACATTAATGGTTTCTCCTTCGTTTCCGTAGCGAGCAGCAATTACACCGTCTCTCGGAGAAGGAATATCGGTCACTACTTTATCTGTTTCCATTTTTACTAGGGATTCACCCGCTTCAACGCTTTGACCTTTTTTAACGTACCATTCTATAATGGTTCCTTCGTCAAGTCCTTCGCCAATATCGGGGAATTTGAATATATGTCTCATGATTTTTCGATTTTAATATTTAACAGTTCGCATGATTTCATAAAAGATTTTATCACCGGTAATCATATAATGGTGTTCACCTTTTGGTAGGGGAACAATGGTGTCAAATCCTGCCAGTCGTTTTGGAGGTGCTTCAAGATGCAAGAACGCTTCTTCAACAGCTATTTGTGAGATTTCTGATGCTACGCCAAAACTTGATGGCCCTTCATGAACTGTCAGAATTTTTCCTGTTTTCTTTACGGATGAACCAATGGTTTCTCTGTCAATCGGATAAATAGAGCGTAAATCAATAATTTCAACATCAATTCCCTCTTTTTTTGCCAGTGCGGCTGCTTTTTGTACTTCGCGGATAAGTGCTCCGTAGGCAACTACGGTTATGTCTTTCCCTGGAGATAGAATTTTTGCTTTCCCGATTGGAACAGTAAAGTGGTCTTCATTAACTTCTTGTTTTATTGCACGATAAATTCGTTTCGGCTCCATGAAAATTACTGGATCATCAGATTCAATGGCGCTGATTAGCAGTCCTTTTGCGTCATGTGGTGTGCTTGGAATGACTACTTTTAGTCCTGGAATATGTCCCCAAATGGTTTCCATACTTTCAGAGTGGTGCTCTAAAGCGTTAATTCCTCCTCCGTAGGGCATACGCATCACAAATGGCATTTTAAAATTGCCTCTGCTACGGTTTTGCATTCTAGATACATGACTGATAATTTGGTTAAATGCGGGATATGAAAATCCGCTGAATTGCATTTCTATCACAGGTTTTAATCCTGCCATTGCCATTCCGACAGCGGTTCCTGCAATTCCTGCTTCGGCTAGCGGGGAATCGAAAACACGTCCTTTTCCAAATTTCTTTTGTAATCCTTCGGTTACTCTAAAAACACCGCCTTCTATACCGACATCTTCACCGTAAATAATTACATTTTTATCTTGCTCGAGTTTTATTTCTAATGCCTGATTAATGGCATTGACCATATTCATTACTTTTTTCATGTTATTTGCCCTCCTTCCATTTAAGGTAACGTTCGTGTTCTACCTGTTGTGATTTTAAATTGTCCGGCTTATCCGTATATAGGAATTTAAAGACATCGTCTAACGGATACTCTCCGTAATTTTCAGCAGCTACAAAATGTCTGTCAATTTCTTTTTTGTATTCCGGGAGAATTTTTTCTTCTTCTTTTTCTGACCAAAGTTTTTTCTCAATAAGATATTTTTTAAATCGATTGAGTGGATCGGTTTTATCCCATTCCTGTTCTTCTTCTTTGGTACGATATTTTGTTGGATCGTCTGAGGTTGTATGTGCTCCTTTACGATAGGTTACGGCTTCAATCAGTACTGGCCCTTTTCCGCTTTTAGCATGTTCACTTGCTTCCTGTACGGCTTTTGTCATGGCAAAGAAATCGTTTCCGTCAACTTGTATCCCTTTCATGCCGTAAGCAATGGCTTTAACAGCAAGGTTTTGCGATTTCGTTTGCACGCTTACGGGTGTTGAAATTCCGTATTGGTTATTTTGAATAATAAATACAACCGGCGCATCCCACACTGCGGCAAAATTGAGTGCTTCATGAAATTCTCCTTCTGAAGTCCCACCATCACCAACAAAAGTGTAAACCACTTGGTCTTTATTGTTGTACTTGACTTCGTAACCAATGCCTGCAGCATGTACTAATTGTGATGCAATAGGAACAGCAGTTGGGACAAAATTTTTCGCATTTTTAAAAATAGACCCATCTTCATATCCCATAAAATACATGAATATTTCCTGTAGTGTTGCTCCTTTAGCAAGGTAGGCCCCCAATTCTCTAAAGGCAGGAACCAACCAGTCATCATCGCGCATTACTTGTGCAACGGCACCTGCAATGGCTTCTTGCCCATAATTCGGTGGATAGGTAAATATCCTGCCTTGTCGCTGGTAGTTAACTGTCATCAAATCTGCCTTTCTCGCAAACAGCATGTCTTTGTATGCTTTTAGGGTTTGTTCATCCGTGAGTTCCGGCATCCATTTGGCAGCAGTAATTTTGCCTTCGTTGTCCATGACGCGAAACATTTTATTTTTAATCGGATCAAATGATTTAAACATATCGTATTATTTAAGTGATCAATAATTTAGAATCAGTTTAGATAACATCTATCTTTGTATTTTGTTTAATACTACATGAAATGTCTGCAACTTTAAGTTTTCTTTAAAAGTAATTTCTTTGAGTATGGACAAAATTGCCGTTTTATTAAAAAAAAATTAGGTTTCATTGAATATATTTTGAATAATGCGATTGTTGAAACATCTTGTGTTTTTATAAAAAGCGATGAATAATGCGGGATA
>JAYEFQ010000031.1:0-5116 GCA_034658655.1 Bacteroidota bacterium | reverse complement strand
CGTACAGCGATTTATTGCTGCTGCAGTGCTTGCAAATGGGCAATCAGAAATATCAGACCCTGGTGTTTCTGATGATATACTCGCAGCTAGCCATATTGCAGAACAGCTTGGAGCCGAGTTTAGGCGCCTTTCTAATGGAGATTTTTTGATTGAGGGAGGGGGAAATGCCACTAATTTGGATTTGTTTTGTCGCGAATCAGGTTTATGTGCCCGATTGTTTGCACCCATTGCAGCAATTCATAATAAAACATTTGAAATAAGTGGCTTGCCTGGATTAAACCATAGAAATCTTATCTATGACTTTGAGCAACTCAAACAATTTGGTTTGTCGATTCATTACGAAAACAATGAACTGCCAATACGATTTTCTGGAAAATTAAATTCTGGTAATTATCGAATTGATTGCTCAAAAAGCTCGCAATTATTAAGTGGTTTACTTTTCGCCATGCCATTGCTAAGCGGCGATTCTGTGATTGTTGCAGAAAATCTCGTTAGTCGCCCTTATGTATTGATGAGCTTGAAAATGATTGAGAAATTTGGTGTTCATATTGAAATGCAAGATGAAAATCATTTTTTTATTCCCGGAAATCAAAAATATATTGCCCAAAAACTTCATGCAGAAGGTGATTGGAGTGCGGCTTCAAACTTGGTTGTGGCAGCGGCTTTAATCGGGAATTTAAGGCTTCAAAATTTAAACATGCATTCTGCACAAGCAGATCGTGAAATTTTGACAATTTGCAAACGAGCTAAAATACCGTATCAGTTTGAAGGGGATGCACTGTCTGTTCAAAAATCCAAATTAACAGGTTTTGAATTAGACATTACGGATTGTCCGGATTTATTTCCTGCCGTTTTGCCATTGGCTTGTGCGGCGAATTCTGTAAGTAAGATTTATCATGTGGAACGCTTGATACACAAAGAATCGAACCGACTTGATGCTGTAATACGGGAATATACAAAACTTGGAGCAAAATTTATACAACAAAAAGATGCGTTGGAAATTCATCCTGCCCCATTGAAATTTGCAGATGTAAATTCTTGGGGTGATCACCGTATTGTCATGAGTTTATGCGTGGCTGCAATGACAAATCGAGGTGCAATAATTCATGATTCTGACCATATATCTAAATCTTGGCCGGATTTTTTTAACAAAATAAAAAGTATAGGAGGGAAATTTCATGCACACTTACGGTAATTTTTTTCAAATCCATACATGGGGAAGCTCACATGCTGCTGAACTTGGTGTTGTCATTGACGGAGTGCCAGCCGGAATACCTATGTCTGAAGCTGATTTTTTTGAGGATTTATTGCGGCGAAAAGCTGGTGCTAAAGGAACAACACCCCGACTTGAAACCGATGAACCCGAGATCATTTCAGGAGTATATCAGGGCAATACAACCGGAGCCCCAATTCATATTCGTTTCCGAAATGCTGCACACGACAGTTCAGTGTATGAAGAGCGGAAAATTCCTCGACCTGGACATGCCGATTTTGCAGCAAATGTGAAATTTGGTGCGAATCAAGATACGCGTGGTGGCGGTTTTTTTAGTGGAAGAATGACTGTCTTGTTGGTGGCTGCCGGGGTAGTTGCAAAAAAAATCATGCCACAGCTGGAAATATCGGCTGATATTACGCATGTTGGCGGTAGTGCTAATATTGAAAATGCACTTGATGAAGCAATTAAACATCAGGATTCACTCGGCGCAAGGATAAAATGCGTTGTGAATAACCTTCCTATCGGCATCGGAGAACCAAATTTTAATTCCATTGAATCCATGATTTCTCATTTGGTGTTTGCGATTCCGGGTGCTAAAGCCATTGCATTTGGTTCGGGTGAAGCAGCTGATGTGATGAGAGGCTCTGAGTATAATGACTTGATAATTAATGCCGAAGGAAAAACAAAAACCAATCATGCGGGAGGCGTTAACGGAGGAATATCCAATGGAAACCCTTTGATTTTTAGCGTGAAATTTAAACCCACATCTAGTATCGTAAAAGCTCAAGAAACTTTTAATCCTGAAACAAACCAACAGGAAATGCTTTCTGTTAAAGGGAAACATGATGTTTGTTATGCATTGCGTGCACCGGTTATTGTCGAAGCGGTTGCTGCAATTGCCTTAGTCGATTTACTTTTTGCTCATAAAGCCAGAATCTATGAATGATACATTTTTAAACTCAGTTGCAAGTTATATTCAAAAAAAGCATAGTGAAAATCTTGCTGAAATTGTTATTGTTGTTCCTAATATTCGTGCCGGATTGTATTTCCGACGAAGTTTTGCAAAGTCTTTAAGCAAAGCAAGTTGGGCTCCGCAGATTCTTTCGGTGCAAGATTTTTTTCATAACCAATCAGGCTTACAAACTGAAGAGCAGATTCCATTGGTTTTTGAGCTTTATAAATCATTTCAAAGGGTTGCACCTCAGTTATTTGAAAGTTTTGACTTGTTTTATCCATGGGGCGAAGTGCTACTATCCGATTTCAATGATGTGGACAGTAATCTTGCCGAATCTAAGCAGCTATTTACAAATATTAAGGATTTAAAACAGCTTGAAATGTTGTTTTCCGATTTGGAAAAAAATATTCTTGATGTGATTCGTCGGTTTTGGAGCAATTTAGAAGGGGAAAGTGCAAGCGAAGCTAAAGCACGATTCTTGGCTGTTTGGAAACAAATTTTGCCTGTATATCAAGACTTTAAGTTAGAATTGGCAAAAAAAGGACTTGGTTATGAAGGCATGATTTATCGTGAAGTTGCAGAGAATTTGAATAATGAGTTGTTCCCCGAACCAAAAAAACAACACTATTTTGTTGGATTTAATGTCTTAAGTCAGTCTGAGCAATTTGTTTTTCGTTATTTCAAAAATCAGTATCAGTCCGGTTTTTTCTGGCAATATGATGAGCTTTTATTAAAACATCCCGAGCATGAAGCATTTCAGTTTATTCGTAAATATCTTCAGGAATTTCCAAATCCTATAGACTTTAAATATCCGCAAAGTAGCAGAAAAAAATCAATAAAAATTTACGCAGTGCCCTCAAAAACTGCACAGGTAAAACTTGCCTCTAGTCTATTAACTGCTGATTTTGCAAAAGTGGATCCTGATTTTGAACGTTCTGCATTAATCCTCCCTGACGAATCTTTATTGCAACCTGTACTGTATTCAATGCCGCCCGAAATTAAGCATTTAAATGTGTCTATGGGATTTCCAATTGCATATGCTCCACAAGCCAGTTTGGTGAAGATATTGGCTTTGCTACAAGAAAATCAATCTAAAGGGAAATTTTATCATAAAGATGTGTTGCGTTTGCTAAATCATCCTTTGTTGCGCGCCATTGACAGTGAAACATGCAGCGATTTAAAACAAAGTGTAATTGAAAATAACTGGCTGAGAATTCCGCAAGAGCAATTGCAAAAAGGACACAATATTCTGAAAATGATTTTCCGTTCGGTAGATGACCTGTTGGAATTAGGACATTATTTTACCGATGCGCTTAAATCAATTTATGAAGAAATTTCGCAACTTCCGGATATGGAATTCGACTGTGAGATTATTTATCAATTGTACCGTCGAATTAATCGGTTTAACGAATTTTTATTACGCGATAAAATCCAATTTCAATCGATAAAAACTTACCTTCTTTTGCAAAATAGCATGTTGAACTCAGTGTCGGTGGCATTTTCCGGAGAGCCATTACGCGGATTGCAAGTTTTGGGAATGCTAGAAACCCGCTTGTTGGATTTTGATCAGATGATTATAATGTCTATGAACGAGGGGCATTTTCCAGGACAAAGTTTTAAAAAATCATTCATTCCTTATAATCTTCGAAACGCATTTCAATTACCGACTATTGAATTGCAAGATGCTATTCATGCTTATTATTTTTATAGGATGATTATGTATCCTGAAAAATTAATTTTGATATATAATGTTGCTGATGAGGGATTTATGAAAGGAGAGCGCTCTCGATATATCCAACAGTTAATGGTGGAAAGTAAATTTGATATTGAAAATATTCCTGTGCATGTGACAGTTCAAACTAAAGATAAACAAGTGCTTGAAGTACAGAAAGATGCACATAGCTTGGCAGTGCTTGAAAAATATCAATCTGGAGGAGGAAGGTCTTTCAGTCCATCGCAATTAAATACTTATATTCACTGCAGTATGGCATTTTATTACAAATATATACTTGGTGTTCGTGAGGAAGATGAACTTGTTGATCAAATTGGTGCCATGGAATCAGGAAATGTTTTGCATAACAGCTTGAAAGTGTTATACGACCCCTATTTGAATAAGTCCATAACGCATTCTGATTTTGATGCCTTGATTGCTGACAAGCATCGGATTAATGAAGTGATAATCGAGGCATGGAAAGGGCAGATGAAGAAAGCTGGGGGGCTTGAGGTGACTGGCTTAAATGCGCTTGGAATAGAGTCTGTGAAAATTTATGTTGATCGAGTACTCAAATTAGACCAGAAATGTGCTCCTGTACGGTATCTTGGAGGAGAATTGGAACTCGAGAAAGCATTTTCGGTTACCATTGGAGAAAAACAAATGCAAATCACCCTAAAAGGCAGCATTGACCATTTGGATTTTGCAAATCAAGTGATTCGAGTAATGGATTACAAAACTGGTGGTGTTAAAACCCTTGGCTTTAAGGAGATGGCAAATTTGTTTATGCGTGAGCGGAAATCAGATCTTGATTATGCTTTTCAAGTGATGTTTTATGCATGGTTGTTTATGGATCATTCTGATTTTAACACATATCAAGATACACCTATTATGCCGCTTGTGCTTTTTACACGAAGCAATGAAGTTGCGCAATTGTCAGAAAATAAAGAACTTGTTAATGATTCACGTGAATTGCTAGCTGATTGGAAAGATGAAATGTCAGCCCTTATTGCAGAGATTTTAAATCCGGAAAAACCATTTTGCATGACAAGTGAAAAAACTCATTGTGATTACTGTCCTTTTCAGAGCTTATGCTATTGACAGTTTCAGGAGTTAGGGGTTAGGAGTCAGGAGTTAGGAGTCAGGAGTCAGGAGTCAGGTGTTAGGAGTCAGGTGTTAGGAGTCAGGGAAAATGTGCTAAACCCTGACTGCCGTCAGGCAGGTGTTGGCTAAC
>JAYEFQ010000030.1:0-22741 GCA_034658655.1 Bacteroidota bacterium | reverse complement strand
AAGTTACTTAAAAGTTTTGAAAAAGCGTTTGATGCAAAAATTAGGTAAACGAAAAAGTAGCGCAAAGGGAAATTAAAGGGAGTTGGACGGGTAGGGAAAGTAACACAGAGAAACGCGTAGGGAAAGTAGCGCAAAGAGACGCAGAGGAGCAAAGTTTCGCAAAGGAAAATAAAGGGAGTTTGACGGGTAGGGAAAATACCGCAAAGGGACGCAGAGGTGCAAAGAGGCGCAAAGAAAATATGAAAAAAGTTTGACGCGTAGAAAAAGTTTCGCAAAGGAAAACTAAAAGGAGTTGGACGCGTAGGGGAAAATACCGCAAAGGGACGCAGAGGTGCAAAGAGGCGCAAAGGAGCTAATGTTCTTTCTCATATTTGCGGTGACAAGCTACTTTTGCTGATACTGATTAGGCTAAATCATTCTTTGTCTTGACACCTCGTACATTGCGACACCGGCAGCTACAGAAACGTTAAGTGATGCAATTTTACCTTTCATTGGAATTTTCGCAATATGATCGGCACGTTTTAATATTTGATTTGAGATTCCAGTTTCTTCGGAGCCCATGACCAAAGCCAGAGGTTCAGAAAACTCCTGTTCGAACACAGATTCTTCTGCTTTTTCAGTAATACCAACAACTTTCAATCCTGACAATTGCAAAAATTTAATAACTCCGGGTAAAATGCCGGCTTTACAAATTGGAACCCTAGTTAGTGCACCACCAGATGTTTTCATTGCATCGGAATTAATTCGAGCAGCGCCTTTATCGGGAATTACAATGGCATCTACCCCAACGCATTCAGCAGTTCGGACAAGGGCTCCAAAATTCCGTACGTCAGTGAGACCATCTAAGACCATAATAAATGGGATTTTCCCTTGCTCAAACAAACCGGGCAATAAATTTTCGATCTTATGAAATTCAATTGGCGACATAAGTGCAATCACCCCTTGATGATTTTTACGGGTAATTCGATTTATTTTTTCTAGAGGCACAGCTTGCACATAAATATTTTGTTCTCTTGCCAGCGCTTTAATTTCAGCTGTTACATCAGCTTTTAATTCACGGTTAATTTGAATTTTATCAATCGGCTGCTGAGCTTTCAATGCTTCAATTACCGCATGAATTCCAAAAATTGTATCTTTCATAATTTATCGTATTGAGTATGCCTGACCATTACGCCAGGACATTATTGCCTGATTCCAGGCTTGTTTAAAATGTTCATCCCGCACTAATCGAAATTCATTATTTGAGAGTGTGTTTTCATTTCGTATAAAGCGAAAAATCAAATTGGCATTCATATCACTTTCAGCATAAATCCATTCTTCCTGATTATGATTTTTATAAATACTTTTCGGCATACCAAAAAGGACATATATCATTCCTCTATCAGTCTTCCAACCTTCCTTTGTTGTTGTAAAAAACTGATTTGCAAGCTGCACTCGGTTGTAATAAATTCGAATTAATTCTCTTGATTTCACAACCGAACCTCCAATTTTCAACCAATAAGCATCAATTGCATATTTAAGGCTATCCGATTTTTCGATGATTCGATATTGAGACGCATTTGTTAAGTATTGCAATGGTGGCAGCATAGCTTTGGGAGTACGAACATATGGGAAATAATCATCTGCAACCAATAGGTTATATCCAGAAAACATCTGTGTTGTATCCGTCACAATTTTGAAAAACCCAATGGAATCAAATCGAACTGTATCAGTAGATTGAAACATGTTATCCACCGTAATATCGGGATCAAACTCATCAACATTTCGCTCAGAATAAGCTGGCAAAGGCATGCTACTATCCTGTCCAAAATGGAGTAAATAAAATTCCTCCTTTTGCAAAATTTCGGAACTCATTCGAATATAAGATCCTTTACGGATAAAATGATGAAAAACAGGTGCTTGTTCAGGCAACATATACTCAGGAAAAAAATATTCAGCAGTTTGATTGTTTGTTTTATTAATATCAATTAACAATCGTTTCCATGATTTTTTTATTTCATCAACGAACAACACTGAAGCATAATAATCGCGATTCGCAGGAAGATATACTGGAATATAGGTAATAAAATCGGATTGTGTTTCCTTAGAAATCGCATACTGAAAGCTAGCAGAATCGACAATTGCTTTTGTTTCTGCATCACGGATTGCATATTTCAACAGAAGAAATGCCTTACTACCAAGTGACCCATCCGCATTAGTTTCTGACATCATATTTTGCGGATTAACTTTAAAAAACAGCAAGCTGCTATCTTTCGACATGTGTCGGAAACATGCATCAGGACGAATATTTGAGCTGGCAGGATCATAGAGGCTGACATAATTTGTATTGTTTTTATTAAGTGAATTTTCCACAGGCACACAGGCCCATAGCAAAAATCCAAGCATCAAAACAATCCCTATTTTTATTTTATTAATCCTCCTCATCATAGCCAAACATTTCATTCATCTCCTTAAGGAAACGTCTTAAATAAGTTTTTGATCCCAATGAATAACGATATGATGGTATTTTACCCTCAGCATCAATTAATCGATCACGAGGTTTGGACTCATAAACCTCTTCATTAAAGGTTTTATTTGAAGATATTGCAGCCATATTTCCTGCAGTAAAACGGAAGTAATACCAAGTTTCGGAGTCGAGTTCAAAATACATATTAAAATTATCTCCTCGCCGATTTTTTTCGACAGAAATAAAGCTAAAGACATTTCTATTTACCGGCACACCTCCCATTTGTGATACTCCAACAGGCCCTTCATGGATATATGATGAGTTTTCTTTATAGAATGTCATATTAACATCTGTTAGAATAAAAAGATCCTCCATTTTTTTAGGAACTTTATCCATATTCCCCATACTCATTTCGGTGAACCATTCTTCTGCATCTTCTTGTCCGAGATATTCGAGAATTGCATATTCATACACATCACTTCCTAAATCGGTTCCTGTGAGTCCGGGTGCTTTATTAATATCTTCCGCAAAAATCTTCAAGGCTTTATTATTAAAATGGAAATCCATGAGCATAACTAAATCCATTCGGGTTGTATCATCAGCCAAGTTATGTCTAAAATCGCCAATTGGATTCGGTTTAAATCGTCCGAACTCTTCAGAGAAATTCAAACGACCTTGTCCATTCATAATACAATCCACACGACCAAGTCGTAACAGATTTCCTGGCAAGCTACTTTCTTGCAATTTGTCACGATTTGAGACTTTATAAGACATGTCATCTTCATCAAAAATCAAGAACCCATCAGCAGTAAACAAGGTTTTATCTGTACGGCGTTCTTTTGGTGAATACATAGCAGCGTAAGCAGAATCACGATAAATCATTAAACCTGCGGCTAGCTCACCACCATTAATACCCATGGGGGTTGAATCAACAGGGATTTCGATTTCTTCGGGATCAATCATAGCTCTAAATTTTAGCCAACGGATATCCAACTGCGAACAATCATGTTTCATTGCAGCACCTCCATCAAAAGTAAGATTTTTCTGGCTAGCAAACAGCTCAACATCACCCTGGAAACTAAAATTAGGACTTAAACTAAACTTATCAGCTTCGCTAATTGCCCCTTCAGCAAAGGTTTGTCCAATATCATCAACCCCTACCCGATTAAAATGGATGGTTTGAATTCTACCCGCTTTATCTTTATAATCATAATCTCCGTATGCAGTATAAGATTTACGTCCATAAACACTCACAGTTGATTCTTTTATTTTATGATATCTACTTGTTGTATTAGCTATTATTTCAGCATCTTGTAGTGGTCTCATAACTGCTTTTTTCTCAACCACAACTTCTCCATCGCCAGTATAAATTGTTGCATCGGCAACGCGTATAAAATTCACTCCTTCAGCAGTAATGACATAATTTTTCAAATCATATTTTGCACTTGGAGCAACAAAATTCAGTGAATCCTGATCGGGATGAACTGAAATAAATTTCGGTCCTTCAAGGAATAAATCTTCCCATTCTTCATCCGACATGTCTGGATCATTTTTCAATTTTTCAGCAGTTTCAGCATCGCTCTTAATATCAACTACTTCTTCATCCATATGCCATACGAGTTCTTTCATAAAGCCTATATATTGATTTTTCGGGAAAGTAACATAAGTACCTTCGCCATTTGATCTAAAATGTCCTTTTCGTTCAGGAAAATCAATATGAGCGTTAACATTTACGGTTGAAAAATCAATATCTAATTGATTCTCTGTCAACAATTTGAAGCTTGCCGTATCGGCATCAACATATTGTCGTTTATAGGTAAATTTATTAGAATATAATTTTGAACGTTCAATATCCATTACACCTTCACCTTCAAGGCGAGTTGGTGTCAATGTCAACATTCCGGACATTTTTGACTGTTTTTCAAACATTTCAAATTTTGTAGATACTGTTTTTGCTTGAAATTGGTCACGATATGGATACCAAACAACATCATTATCCACTCCTTTTACTGAAGGATATTCAATCGGGGAAGTTTGTGCAAGCATATCCAATGTATTTGCATGAGCAAAGCAAGAATCGGGGAAAAACAATACAGAATCAGTGAATGCAGTTGCATTAAGATATTCAATACGTCCTGCACCACGTAAACCTTCATTACTTAAATCAATATGTCTAGTATATTGTCCTTTCCCTTGATAAGCTGGGAATCCATCGTCATCGGTTACACGGTGAAAGCCCAATGAGTAATCAGGTCGAACACCAAGAACTTCTTGCATATCTGGAAAAATATCCGCCGAGTAAAATGTTCCTTCAAACTCAAGGTTTTTTCTTGCATATCCTTGAAGACTGTCAATTTCGTAGGGGGCAATTTTAAAGAAAAACCTATGACGATTATATACTCCATTAAAAATTTCAGGAGCATCATAATACACATAAGATTCTTTTTTAGACACAAAACGCGGATATTGAGGCATATCATGCCGTCCTGATTTATTACTTGGTTCATCGATATAATAATCGCCTTTTACATCTTCAATAGTAGCCTGTACTATTTTTAAAATTTTACCGCCATCCGGCATTAACTTACCCGTTTCCACAATCATTTTCATGGAGTCACATTGCTCCATTTCCACCATAAAATCGTTGTATTTAAATCGAAAATCATGACCATAGAAAAAGAATTGAGATGCTTTCATAGTTCCTGTAAACACAAAATCTCTGTTCTTTTTCATAATAAGCTTACGATCAATCGGATATATTTCAACATTTTGAGAATCAGACAAATGCACAGTAGGCACACCCAGTATTTCCAAATCATAATTTAATAAGCTTAAACTGGCATTTGGTGTTGTTCCCTTTGTGGTGGAATTAAATTGAATTACATCATAATCAACCACTCGGCGCATGGCGTCAAGATATTTGTACGTTTCTGGTTTAATGCTAACAACTTCAGTTGCTGTATCGTACTGTAAGAAGCCCAAGTATGCAAGACGTAACAAAAACTTTTTCACTTGAAATGGAGAATAACCGATATATTGCGCAAAATCCATTACGGTAAATTCAGGCGAACCATACCATCCGACAAACTCCTCTAATCGTCTGAATGGATGAATTTCATCCTGCACTTGAATTTGTCTATATCGATTTTCAGAAAAGTAGTCTGCTGATTCAAAAAATGCCTCATTTACTCCAGACATAGATTTCAACATCCCAAAATGGATTTTATACTTTTCGATATCCCATTGCAACCAAGTAAAATCCATATGCATTGCATGGTAAGAGTTTGTAAAATACACTTTTGACATTCCCTCGCCTGTCCGCTGCAAATCGAGCATTTTATCAACAAAGGTGTAACGCAAAATTAGATTTGGATGATAGATTGAATCTTTACTAAGGTGAATGGTAATTTCTGTATTACTAGAGAATATTTGTTTCGAATCAATTGTGAAAGCTTCACTTAGTGCTACAAGTTTCACCGTATCATTTTTAACAATGGTAATTTTCGCCTTTTCATTACGTTGTCCTGCTCCAATAAAGCGCTGTCCTCTCATAGAAAATCCGCCCTCATAATCAATCCCCTCCAAAACTCCAGATAGCTCAAATTTTTTCGTATAGGTCGTAAATCTAGGATAAGATGATTTTACCGGATTATCAAGATTACTGACTTTATCCTCAAGTTTACCAAGCAAAGGCGTATCGAAATAATTCAGGTTAATAAAGCGTGCGGAATCGGCATCTAACTCAGCTTTTGACAAGTCGATATTGTATTTATTGAGTTCTGCATAAACAGAATCAGGAGACAATGCAACACGCCCCCAAGTCACTTTTCCGAACTGCCCTTTCCAAGTCTTTTCAATAGGATGCACCGTTCCTGATGTCCCAAAAATTCGCATTTCATCATCAGCATGAGATGCAATTAAATCAGTATTTGAGAACTTAATATATGGTTTTCCATTTGCATATCCAATATCAGAGGGCAGTTGCGAAACTTTCCATTCCACTCGAGGAGATGACATGACAACAGAGTCCTTAAACACCTGATTAGCAATCATTTGATAAGCAGTAATTATATTTTTATTCGGTCTTCTTCTATCGGTCAATAAATCAATTAAACCCTGTTGCCAATTTTCATATCGCTCAATTTTCATTTCCCGCCGATGGAACCAAATAATATTTTCAGCCATTAAATAAAAATGCGGATAAGACACACCGCCTTTTGACGCCAATAAGTTTGCATTATCAATAAATGCATCTTTTGTTTCAACACTAAGTGTATCAGAGAGCCAGAACATTTCAAATGCATCAGATAATGCTTTGCCATCACGATCGATAAGTTTCACATCGCGAAAGCTACGAGAAAATTGCCGTAAAAACACTTCATGCTCGGTAGAAAACTCTTTTTGGGCAGAGAGATTTTGCGTGGATAATAAAGTAACAACAAAGTATATGGCAATAAAAACAAGATTTTTGGATATCATATAAACAATTTTTATTTCTCTGATTTTACAAATCTGACAGCAATCCATTCATTTTCTTGGTTGACTGTTTCAAATTTCAGACCAGATTTTTCGTATTCAGATTGAATATCAGGCAAATCGTTCTCTAACAAGCCTGACAAAACAAGTTCCCCATTTGGTTTTAACGCATTAACTAACAAGTATTTTCGGTCTAACAAGGCGTTTTTATTCACATTGGCAAGTATAATATCATAAACGGATTCTGAATTCAGATTGTCACCATTACTTTGCTTAACTTTAATTGCTTTACATTGGTTGATTTGAATATTTTCAGTTGCATTATTTACCGCCCATTCATCCATATCCACGGCAAGTATAGATTTTGCGCCCATTTGCTCAGCAAGAATTGCTAGCACGGCAGTTCCAGCACCAAAATCCAAAACATGTTTTGCTTTAAAATCCATATTCAACATATGGCGAATAACCAAGCGTGTGGTTTGATGATGCCCTGTTCCAAAGGCCATTTTAGGGTGAACTTTTATTACAAAAGGGTAGGCTTTTTTAATTTCATGAAAATCTGCATGGATTAACACTTTATCATCTACCTCAACAAACTTAAAATTTTCCTCCCATTTCTTATTCCAGTTTTCTTCCTCAATTTCTCCCATCTCAAAAGGAATAATCATTTGAGTAAGAAACTCAGCCACATCATCAAAGGGGAGGTCGTCGGTTTTTCCGTATGCAAAGAGCAAATCATTTTGTTCTTCAAAGCTTTCCACACCCATTTCAGCCAATTTTGCGATAAGAATATCTGGCAAAAAATCCGGCAAACCGGCAGTTTTAATTTGAATTTTAGTGTAAGTCATAATTTGCTTATGTTTGTTAAAAAGCTTTCAAAATATCAATAAACGATTCCACCTTAAGTGATGCTCCACCAACCAGTCCTCCATTAATATCTGGCTGTTTGAGCAATATTTTTGCATTTTCAGGTTTCATACTTCCACCATACAATATTGGAATTTCTGTTGCATTAACCTCCTTATATTTATTGGCAATAAGCTTGCGAATATATGCATGCATTTCCTGAGCTTGTTCAGGACTAGCAGTTTCGCCGGTTCCAATTGCCCAAACGGGTTCATATGCAATTATTGATCGTTTCAGATCTTCAGCTCCGATATGTAAAAAAGAAGCATTAAGTTGCTGTTCAATAACCTTGTTTTGTTTGCCTGCTTTTCGATCATCAAGGGTTTCACCGCAACAAAAAATTGGTCGGACAGCATTTTTAAGGCATAAATCAACTTTCTCTTTTAACGTTGCATGATTTTCTTCAAACAAATGTCGTCTTTCACTATGCCCTATGATACAATAGTGCGCTCCTGTAGATTTAATCATAGTTGCAGACACTTCTCCCGTGTAAGCACCTTTTTCAAAAGCGGCACAATTTTGGGCTGCAACAGAAATCCTGCGATAATCAGAGAGCCCTACTACTTCTGTTAGATGCGTAAAAGGTACGCCAAGGATAATTCTTACATGCGGGTCAGCATCACATCCATTTACCCATTGATTTATTTCAGATGCCAATTTCATACCTTCCTGTAAGTCGGTATTCATTTTCCAGTTTCCTGCTAGTATTTTCGGTTTTAGTTCCATGTATCTCTATTTACAATTATGCGTTTACGTAATAAATATTGAATTAATAAAAACAAAGCGGTAAATCCAAAAAACAAAGCAAATATCAAAGTAAGCACGTAGTATTTATTTCCTCTTTCCACTTGTTTTTCAATTGAATGAGCCATAAGTTGTTCTTCTAGGTATGCTATGTTTGGAATATCATTCACATGCCATTTATCCAACACAGTACCATGTTTTATTAATACTAGTCCGGGGTTTGAACGTACAATGGTTTTTAAGGTAATAGGATCCGTATTGAAGAAATCGTAATTTGCATCTGTTTTCTCAATGTAATCATGAATATCCGACTCTGTTGATGCAGTCAAACAATAGAATTTAATATCATTAGCCAATGTATAATCGTACAATTCATTAATGCGATTATTATGTTTCAATGATATTTTTTTCAAATCATAAGCAACAAGTAAAAAAGAACACCCCTCATCGGCAAGGATAATATCGGTAATATCTTCAGGATATTTTTCAATATCAGTTTCTGTTATACTAGAATTTTCATTGTAATAAATTGCATCAATAAACATCCAAGAATCATCAGGCAGGTCAAACAATGTAAATTCGAATGTTTCCTCGTCTTGCTCATAAATTAATCCGATATTTTCAGGAAGGATATGTTTATCGCTATGCAATTCAACAAAAGTCCAATTTTCATTTGGCAATTCATCAATAAAAAATTCCTGTGTATCACCAGCAATTTCAAACACAAATTTCACTTCGTATAAACTTGCTGGGTCAATTAACTCATGCACTACCTCTGTCTCCCGATTTATCGGCACCGTTGTAATACTAAAGTCATGAATCGGTGGCACATACCCTTCTTTTTTTAGCTTATTTTTGGTCTCTTTCCATTCCCAAGTATTTTCGTCAGGAAGTTCATCCACAACGAATTCACGGGTTTCGCCAGTTTCAATATTTTCATAAATTAACGTAATTTCATATTCAGGCACATTATCTTTTTCAGATTCAGGCACATTCATTCCTTCACGGATATTTTCACCGATACGATATGGTCTAAAATCCAGTACTGGCAAATGCTTTACCGAATAAGCGCCAATCGAAATGACTACTCCGGCTACGACTATTAGACTCGCCCATTGCACCGCAGATGGCAGGGTTGACTTGAATTTTCTTCGCTGTAAAAATACAATAATTGTCATAAACATAATGACCACATTTTTCCATAAGGTTGCCCAATTAGAAATAACTAAAGCATCACCAAAACACCCACAATCATGCACCGGATTTGCAATAGCTATCCATAAAGTCAAGGGTAAAAACACAGCCATAAACAAAAGCGTTCCCCATGCACCAAGTTTTGGTTTTAAGTTAAAAAGCAAGGAAATACCAATCATTAACTCAGCGATGGAGAGAAGCAGCCCAAATGTTAAAGCCATCGGCTGCAGGAAATCAAGCCCCATTGCCAAAAAATAATCCACAAATTTATATTGTACTCCAAGGGGGTCAACAACTTTGACAAATCCTGAAAACACAAATACTATCCCTATAACAATTCGAAAAAAATTACTTATCCACTTCATAATTATCCTATTTTTTTGCTTCAAATTTATAAATTGCTTTATAATAACTTCATGATATATGACAATATTATTCAAAAATCCCGTTTTTTAATAAAATGGCTTTAATTCTTAAAAAAATTTCTTTTGCACTCGCCATTTCACCAGTTTCGTTTGTACAATTAACCGCAGTAATATCATCATGCGTTTTCATAGCAAGTTCATAAACGGCACGCACTTTTTTCTGAAATTGGATATCTGCCTCATGAATATCGCCTTTCCCCTGCAAATATAACCTGTCATTGCCTTGGCGTTGTTGTGTCAATCTGCTTTCAACAAATTCAAGTGGAACTTTCAAAAAGAGATTAATGTTGGGTTTGGGAATCTTAAAATAGTCATATTCAGTTTTTAATATCCACTCCATTAACTCCAACTGCGCTTTTTCACTCTCAAGTTTAGCACATTGATAGGCAATATTTGAATACACATAACGATCAACTAAAACCAGCTTATTTTCAGCTTTCCAAGCCTCAATAGTTTTTGCTGCATCATGTCTGTCACCGGCAAACAACAAAGCCACTAAGTAAGGATGGACTTCGTCAATTTTCCCAAGATCTCCTCGTAAAAATCGTGCTATTAAATCCCCATAAACAGGAGAGACAGTACTTGGGAAATGCAAGTACTCATAATTAACACCCTCATTTTCAAGATACTGCCTAAGCATTCTTACTTGAGTTGACTTGCCAGAGCCGTCAAGACCTTCGATAACCAAGAATTTCATATGCTATTAGAATTATATTAATTTTGCACTCAACAAAGATGCTGAAAAAAAATGTTTAGACAAAACCATACTATCAACATAAACGGACAAATTTTTGCGCTTGATAAACCAATAATCATGGGCATATTAAACCTAACCCCCGATTCGTTTTACGACGGAGGAAAGTATCTTACAGATGGCAAAATAAAAGCACGAGTCTCACAGATGATATCAGAAGGTGTTGATATTATTGATGTTGGCGGCATGTCATCGCGCCCTGGCTCAACCGAAATATCGGAAAATGAAGAATGGGAAAGATTAAAAAAAGGCTTAGAATGTATTCGAGATATTGAGACAAAAATCCCTATAAGCATCGATACCTACCGAACAGAAATTGTCAGAAAATCCGTTGAAAACTTTAATGTGGACATGATTAATGACATCTCGGGAGGAACCTTTGATCCTGAAATGCCGAATTTGATAGCAGAAATTCAACGCCCTTACGTATTAATGCACATGGCAGGCAAGCCAGATACGATGCAGGACAACCCGCTTGAAAAAAATGTACTCAAAGAAGTCATGACATATTTTCATCGTAAGCTATATGAACTTCATCAGGCAGGCGTTCACGATATAATAATTGACCCAGGATTTGGTTTCGGTAAAACAATTAAGGCCAACTACATGATGCTGAACTATCTCGACAGATTTCACATATTTGAGCGCCCAATATTATGCGGATTTTCCAGAAAAGGCATGATATACAAAACATTAGAAACAACAGCAGCAGAAAGTTTGAACGGAACAACCGTATTAAACAGCATTGCTTTGTCAAAAGGCTGTCAATTACTACGAGTTCACGACGTAAAGGCAGCCAAAGAAACGATATTATTATCAGAGTTAACCAAATCTCAGGTGAATACAGAATGGTAGCTACAGGTTATCACGGCATAGCCAAGCATAAACACACGGCCGTGTGTTTCTACTATGCCCTCGTTTGCACTTTCAACGTTATCCTTTATGAACTTTATAAACTCCTTTTACTTGATTTTTAAAAGCTTTTTCTTAACTTCGCCATAATTATGACAACAGGATTTATTACCGTTCGAATTTTAGATATTCTGGATATCTTTCTTGTGGCTTTTCTGCTGTATCAGCTTTACATGCTGATTCGCGGAACTGTGGCAATCCGGATATTTATTGGAGTTTTTTCAATTTACTTATTTTGGCTGCTTGTAAAAGCGATGAATATGGCTTTATTGGGATCAATTCTGGGACAAATTATTGGAGTTGGTGTTATCGCGTTATTAATTGTTTTTCAACAAGAAATTCGTCGATTTTTATTGATGCTAGGAAATCGGAACTTCATCAATCAACAGATACCGTTTTTAAAAATATTTCGCAGTTCAACACCGGTTAGTAAAAGTGAAATTGATAAAATTATAAGTGCATCAGAACGACTTGCGAACAATTATGATGGGGGATTAATTGTGATTAGCAAAGGCTCCGAGTTAAAAACCTATATTGCTACCGGTGAAGCAATAAATGCAGATATATCAGAACGCTTAATTGCCAATATTTTTTTTAAAAACTCACCATTACACGATGGTGCTATTATTATTGTAAATGATAAAATTAAAGCCGCAGGCTCTGTACTTCCGGTATCGAACAATCCTGATATACCGCAGGATTTAGGACTAAGACATCGGGCTGCAATTGGCATGACTGAAAATACAGATACAATTGTTATCATAATTTCAGAAGAAACTGGAAAAATTTCCGTATCTAAAGAAGGTAAAATATATAAAATAAACAGCCAGAATAGGCTAAAACTATTTTTGACCAAGGAGGTTGGACAATGATAATTGCAATTACAGGCTCAACAGGGTTTATTGGACGAAACCTTAAGGCATATTTTGTTAAGAAAGGAATGAAAATTATAAGTGTTCCACGAGAAATTCTTTACGACAAAAATGCGATACTTAAGCAGTTACAAGGCGTAGATGTTATCATTCATCTGGCAGGCTATCCCATCACAAAACTCTGGACAGCAAAGAATAAACGTAAAATTTATGAAAGTCGTGCCATTACAACACAAAACATTGTTGAAGCCATTAATAAAATGGACAAGCCACCTTCCACTTTTATCAGCACTTCAGCAATAGGCATATACAACAACATTCATTACCACGATGAAAGCAGCGAAGATTTTGCGACAAATTTCCTTGGAGACATTTGTCTTGCATGGGAAGCTCCAATGCTACAAATAAATCAAGAATACACAAGAACAATAATAACGAGATTAGGGGTTATTCTAGGAAGAGAAGGTGGAATTATTAAACAATTACTCCCAATATTTAAACTCAGGCTCGGTGGAAAAATCGGACATGGAGAATATGCCATGCCTTTCATCCATATTCTTGACCTAATACGCTTTTACGACGAAGCAGTGAGCAATGAGAATTATCAAGGAATTTACAATTTGGTAGCACCACATATCATCACGAATGAAGAATTTACGCATGCATTGGCAAATGCAACAAATAAAAAAGCACGCTTTACCATACCAGTTTTTGCTTTAAAACTTCTATTTGGGAAAGGAATAATGACAGTAATTAATAATCCAATTGTGATTCCAAAACAGCTATTACAAGCAGGTTACAAATATGAATATGATCAAATAGACGAGGCATTAGATCAAATTATTAAGCACAATCCGTAAAATAAGAACAGACAGGCAACCAATCAACATTAAAATTAGTCTTATTTTTAGTAGATTTGCATATTGATAAACAAAAGCATATGAAAATAATAACTATAGTTACAATATTAATGGTCGGTGGCATTCTCATCGGTCTAAATTCATGTGAAGAGGATAATCCAAATGTAAACCGTCCGCTAATGACAGCTCTAGTTGAAGGATCTACTTGGCGTTGCCCCGAACCGAATGCAAGAGTTTCTGAAAATCAGATTATTGTATATGGAACATCAGCGGAAGGACAAACAATACAACTCACTGTTTTTGCAGGGGAAAAAGGTGTTTACACTTTGAACGCCGCCAATATGCACGAAGGAACACTCATCCCGAATACGAGTGCA
Organism: Bacteroidota bacterium; assembly: GCA_034658655.1. Taxonomy (GTDB): domain Bacteria; phylum Bacteroidota; class Bacteroidia; order Bacteroidales; family ML635J-15; genus JAQIBY01. The sequence goes on along the minus strand of JAYEFQ010000030.1, from coordinate 8,775 downwards.
TATGCAACAATTTACTCCACAAGCTATAATGACGGAGGCTCAGGACAAGTAAGGATTAGCTCTATCAACGAAGATGATCGCACAATTTCAGGAAACTTCAACTTCAGGGCTTATAAAGAAGACGATGCAGGAAATAAAACCGTAACAAACGGTGAGTTCACAAAAGTCCCTTATAAATATATTAACACTGTTGACACGACTCAAATTAACAACATTTTAACTGCAAATATTGATGGCACTGACTTTACCGCAACAAGCGTGGTATCAGTTCTTAGCGAAGGTATTATTGAGATTAAAGGAACCCGCAGTGACTCATTCCAAAGCATCACACTATTTATTCCTGAAGGACAAACCACTGGAATTTTCAATATTGATCCTGTAAACGGACCAATTATGGCAAATTACCAGTCATCGCTTAGCCCTATGCCAGCCACTGTCGGATCATGTACAATTGCAGAGCATGATACGGAAACAAATATTATCCGAGGTACATTCTTCTACAATATAGATGACGACGGAGAAACCATTGAGTTACAAAATGGATATTTTGAAGTTCAATATGTTGAAGATAACCCTTAATATAGATTTAAAAAAACTTATTGACAGATTTATCTAAAAAATACAACAAATACTTTTATCTCAAAGACTCTTGGTATATTATTAACAATCGCAAGTTGAAAAAATTGTTAAAAACTTTCCTGAAAATTTGCATGATAATAAAGTTTCAGTATTTTTGCATATTAAGTTGTAGAAAAGCTTATTTATTTGGTTAATAGGAGGAAATAAAATTAAGAGCATGACATTAAAAAAATACAGGTTTAACCCTGATACCCTAAAATACGAAGAAATAAAACCTGGTTTTAAACAGATTATGGCAAAGTTTACGCCATATCTTATAAGCCTGATTATCTTTGCAGCGGCATTTACTTATATCTACGATAAGCATTTTGATACGCCTGAAAAACAACGCTTAAAAACAGAAAACGAGTTTTTATCTGAAAATTTAACACATATCAATCAAAAGATAGATGATTTCAATGCCCAAATGAATCAACTTGCACAACAAGATAATGAGCTTTACCGTGTAATATACCAAATGGACAGCATCTCAAGTAAAGTACGAAACTCGGGATACGGGGGAGTAGATCGCTATGCAAAGTTAAAAGGACACCAAAGCTCAGAATTAGTGATGGAAGTTGCTCAACGACTTGATAAGCTAGACAAGAAACTATCAATTCAAAAATCCTCATATTATGAGCTTTCCGAAGTTTTGAAAAATAGTGAAAACAGATTAAATGCCCTTCCAATAATTCAACCCATACATAATAAAGAATTAACACGTATCGGCTCCTACTATGGCATGCGACTTCATCCTATTCTTCGAATTTACCGTATGCACGACGGAATTGATTTAACAGCATCAACAGGCACCCCTGTTTATGCCGCTGGTGATGGCAAAGTAATTCGAGTTGATCACAATCGCTCACGCAGAGGATATGGGAATCTCGTTATCATTGATCATGGATACGATGGACTTGAAACGCGTTATGCTCACTTACACACAATCGATGTAAAAAAAGGACAACGTATTAAGAGAGGACAACAATTAGGTACAGTAGGAGACACAGGTTTATCAACTGCTCCTCATCTTCATTACGAAATCAGGAAAAACGGAAGCACAATCAATCCGTTGTATTATATTTTAGATGTTACTGCCGAACAATATGATAAGTTAGTCAGCATCTCAAAAATACCAGGAAAATCTTTCGATTAATGCAATTATGATAAAAACAGCGCTTTTTGTCCTTTGCATAAGTCTTTTTATCTCTCCTGTTTTTTCACAAAAAGCAAAACCAACTCATAGTATTCCAACACCGGATATTGAGGCTATCATAACAACCTATCTAGGAAATCATCATCGAAATTATTATGGTGATAAAGCTCCTGATAAATTAGATGTCATTTGGAAATTCAATCTCGGCAACGGAGAAACACAAATCCCCAGCAAGCCCTATGATTTCATGCTTTGGTACGGCGCAGGATGGACAGGGCAACCGGCAATTATTCGTGAAGACAGCTCATATTTTCTTGTCCAACCCTCCTACTCACATAATCTCTATAAAATCAATGCTGAAACCGGCGAAGAGGTATGGCGATATAAATATGATGATGTCATTAAAGGAAGTCCATCTTTCTGGGAAAATACTTACACTTGGGGAGATAACCGATTTATGATTTTTCAAGGATCACGAAAAGGAAATCAGAATACAATAAATTCACCAACCATCCACAGTTTGCGAGCAATTTCTTATTTAACAGGAAAATCACTTTGGTATTATAACTCAAAACGAACCCGATGTTACAGCCGTGATGTCGATGGCAGCCCAATTGTTTATCAAGACACCTTTTATTTACCCCTTGAAAACGGATATTTTCTGATTGCCGATCCTCGTCCGGATTGTGGGACAATTGTCAATGGCAAAAATGAACCAAAAGTGTATGATTTAATTAAAATGTACACAGATGAAGATGCCTATAAACATTATAACAATATGATTATGGAAGCATCGCCCACCTTGCTAGGGGACAGAATTTATATGTGCTCAGGCTCAGGATGGATTAAAGGCTACAACATTAAAACAGACAGCGTTGACTGGGCGTTTTATACCGGTGCAGATATGGATGGCACACCTGTTGTTACTAATGACTCCTGCTTAATTGTCACCATCGAAAAACAATATATCTCTGGAAAAGGTGGCGTTTTCAAATTTGATCCGTCAAAACCACCTGAAAAATCTGTAGTCTGGTATTTCCCGACTGAAAATAAAGAATTTGAATCCTGGGATGGTGGAATTCTTGGCTCTGCCTGTATTAACGATGCTTATATCAACATCGCAGATAATGGGCTTGCTGCAGTTCAAGCAATTGACGGAAATTTGTATGTGATTGATCATGAATTTACAACGAAAGACAGCACATTAGGACCATTAGAAAAACACTATTATCGCATGCCGCAACTTGCATTTCAATACGAAACCGGGCCCGGAATTTCCACTCCGATTATGACTGAAAATACATTACTTGTCGCCGGATACAAAGGTATTCACTTGTTCAAATATAATGATTTATGCAATTTTGAACGGGTTGATCATTATCCTGGAATTTTTGAATCAACACCCGTATTTCATGACGGAAAAGTTTATATTGCTTGCCGCGATGGGTACCTCTACTGTTTTGGTGAAAAGCATGTTAAGGAATAGCTATTTTTCATGTAAAATGTTTTTTTAATTGCTTAACTTAGCAGCCGAATTATGAAACAAACAGGACTGTATATAATATTGATGCTTTGTTTTGGAAGCTTGTCCTTTGCACAAATCGGACAATCGCCAAAACTAATTTTCAAGCATTATGAATATAATTTTGGAACCTTAGACTATAACGAAGAAGCAACACATGATTTCATATTTAAAAATATATCAGATTCAGTACTCATTATAACAAATGTGAAAGCAAAATGCGGATGTGCTGCAATGGATTGGATAAAGTCTCCTATAAAGAAAAATCGGAAAGGAAGCATTAAAATCAGTTACGACACAAGCATTCCGGGAAAATTCAGTAAATCTATTTATGTTTTCACGAATTTATCAAATCAACCTATAAAATTACTCATTCAAGGGAATGTAAAACAAGCTAAAAATCAAGAAACAAATTAAGTAATAACAATAAAATAATAAAATTATGCCAGGAATATCAAAAAAAGCACAAGCAATGCCAGAATCACCAATCCGCCGCTTAGTTCCGTATGCAGAAGAAGCAAAAAAACAAGGAAAAAAAGTATATCATCTCAATATCGGACAACCAGACATTGAAACGCCAAAAGTATCACTTGATGCTATCAAAAATTTAGATAACAAAGTGTTTGCGTACAGTCATTCTGCAGGAAACGAATCGTATCGTAAAAAACTCGCCGGATATTATCAAAATATTGACATCCCTGTAGATCATAATGAGATTCTCATTACAACAGGCGGTTCCGAAGCCATAACCTTTGGATTTTTGTCATGCATGAACCCTGGTGACGAGGTCATTATTCCTGAACCGTTTTATGCTAACTACATTGGATTTGCTGTTAGCGCAGGGGTTAATGTCGTTCCAGTAACTTCATCCATCGAAAATAATTTTGCCTTACCTCCGATTGAGGATTTTGAAGCTTTGATTACGGAAAAAACAAAAGGCATTGTAATTTGTAATCCAAACAATCCAACCGGTTATTTGTATTCAGAAGAGGAATTGAAAGCACTTGCACACATCGTAAAAAAACACGACCTCTATCTTTTCTCTGATGAAGTTTATCGCGAATTTTGTTATGATGGAAACAGCCATTTTTCAGCCATGAATCTTGGGCTCGAAAACCATGTTATCATGTTAGATTCCGTCTCAAAAAGATACAGCATGTGCGGTGTCCGTGTCGGATGCCTTGTAACTAAAAATAAAGACATCCTTAAAGCGGTTTTGAAATTTGCTCAGGCTAGACTTTGCCCTCCATATCTTGGACAAGTTGCATCAGAAGCTGCAATTGACACACCGAGTGATTATTTTGACGAAGTATATCAAGAGTACATGGCACGTCGCGATTATATGGTGAATCGTCTGAATGAAATGCAAGGCGTTAAGTCACCAATGCCAAAAGGTGCATTTTACACCGTGGTTTCATTACCGGTTGACGATGCAGATATTTTCTCTCAATGGATGCTCGAAAGCTTTGATTATAACAAACAAACCGTTATGATGGCACCTGCATCAGGATTTTACAGCACGCCCGGACTTGGAAAAAACGAAGTGCGAATTGCATATGTGTTAAACAAATCTGATTTGGAAAATGCGATGCAATGTCTTGAAGAAGGATTGAAAGCCTATCCAGGGAGAACAATCTAATACCGATATGTGATTAATAAATGGTATAACACCGATTGTGATTCAAAACTACCGATATACTTTGCCTATCGGTGTTGAATCTACATCGGCATTATACCGGCATTTTTGATTTTAAAGTGGTATAACAAAAATATTGTTTCACGTATTTGATGCTTTATTCTCACAGATTTCTCACCACTGACTAGCGATTCGAAATGACCGCCATACGTGGCAGGATGGGAGAAAACTTCAAAAAATGTCATTTCGACGGAACGCAACGAAGTGGAGTGACTGAGCGATGCGCAAAGCTAGCCGAAGTAAAATCTGTTAGAGGTTTAACACAATGCAACCGTTTGGAGTTCAATTTTTGATAAATTGGTGCTTATTTAGGATTTGTTATTTGGGATCCGCCAAAAGTCTGCCTGTTACGCCGGTAGTCGCACAGGCCGACTGCTAGCGGAGACAAGTTTTGTCATTTGATGCTTTTCTTCTTAATATTCTTAATTGCTTAATGAACTTAATGTCTCCTTCCTTTTCACCATTAAGAAATTAAGGAAATAAAGTTTACATTTTCTCGGGGACTTCAATTCCCAGCAATGCCATTGCGTACTTTAAATTTTTCGACACTTGATCTGCCAAAAACAACCGAGTTTGCAAGATTTTCCCTTCTTGTGCTTTTAAGATTGAATAGTCATGGTAATAATGATTAAAATCTTTCGCTAATTCATACGCATAATTCGCAATCATTCCGGGATCAAGTAATTGGGCAGCTTCTTGCAAAACAAGCTCAAACTGATCAATTGTTTTTATCAAATCAAGCTCATTCTCATTCATGATGGTATCTTCGGAAATCATAAAAGGAACCTTGATATTCATTTTCGCAGCTTTTCTTACAACCGAGCGAATTCTTGCATGTGTATATTGAATAAACGGACCAGTATGTCCGTTAAAATCAATGGATTCCTTCGGATTAAATACCATCTGTTTTTTGGGATCTACTTTGAGAATGAAATACTTAAGTGCACCCAAAGCAATCATGCGATGTACATTTTCCTGTTCAGACTCCGGCAAATCGCCTAGTTTCCCAAGTTCACGAGACATTTCGGCACTATTACTGATCATTTCCTCAATTAAATCATCAGCATCAACCACCTTGCCTTCGCGGGATTTCATTTTTCCTTCGGGCAGTTCTACCATCCCGTATGACATGTGTTGAATTTTATCAGCCCATGCATATCCAAGTTTTGATAATATGAGACGTAGCACCTGAAAATGATAATTCTGCTCATTTCCAACCACGTAAATATGACGATCCAGCTGATAATTTTCAAAACGAGCCACTGCCGTACCAATATCCTGAGTCATATACAACGAGGTTCCATCAGCACGAAGCACTATTTTTTCATCCAATTTATCGTCGGTAAGGTCCGACCAAATTGAGCCATCATCACGTTTATAAAACACATCACGTTTTAATCCGTCAAGCACAATTTCACGCCCTGATTTATAGGTTTCCGACTCGTGATAAACCTGATCAAATGTAATTCCGAGTCGGTCGTAAGTCTTATCAAAACCGGCATACACCCAATTATTCATTTTTTCCCACAACGCATGTACGTCTGCATCACCTGCTTCCCATTTCTGCAACATGCTTTTCGCTGCCTGCATAATAGGAGCCTTTTGTTTGGCATCATCTTCAGAATTTCCCAACTCAACAAGATCGGCAATTTGACCTTTGTATTGTAAATCAAATTTTACATAAAGATCCCCAACATATTTGTCCCCTTTCATTCCCGCTTTTTCGGGTGAGCCGTTCGGATCAAAATCCAAATACGCCTGCATTGATTTACAAATATGAATTCCCCTATCATTCACCAAATTTACACGAACCACCTCATGTCCAGCAGCTTTTAAAATTCTGGAAACCGAATCGCCAATCAAATTGTTACGGATATGTCCAAGATGCAATGGTTTATTTGTGTTTGGAGACGAAAATTCTACCATGATTTTTTCGGGACTGTTCAGTGTCAAACTACCGTTAAAATCACGATGAAGTAAATTCAATCGCTCTAACCAATATTCTGAATTAAATGTCAAATTAAGAAACCCTTTAATCACATTATATGATGAAACATTGTCTAATTTATTTTTCAAATACAGGCCAATATCATTCCCAACATCTTCAGGTTTTTTACGAGCGATTTTCACAAAAGGAAAAACAACAATTGTCAAATCACCGGTAAAGGTCTTTAACGTACGCTGAACCTGCACAATATCTGGTTCAATTGTTTGTCCGTAAAGCACCTCAACTGCTTCAACTACAATTTCCTTAATCCGTCTTCTCATAATCTCAAGATTCAAATTTCAGCCTGCAAATATAGGTTTGTTCTTTTATTTGAAGAAAATAAAATTGATTTACTTACTAACATTTTGCTTTGCATAAAATTTACACCATGTTGTTAGTCCGCATTTGTTACATTTTGGGTTTCGCGCCACACACACATATCGTCCGTGCAGAATTAACCAATGATGAGCGTCATGCAATAAATGTTTTGGAATAAATTTCACTAATTGTTTTTCTGCCTGCAACGGATTTTTCGCTCGATATGTTAAACCGATACGCTCGGAAACCCGAAAAACATGAGTATCAACCGCCATTGTCGGCTGTTTAAAAGCAACCGACATAATCACATTGGCAGTTTTTCTACCGACCCCCGGTAATTTTTGCAAAGCGACAAAATCATTTGGGACTTCCCCATCAAAATCATTCATCAACATTTTTGATAGTTTCATCAAATATCCGGCTTTGCTGTTAGGGTATGAACAGGACTTTACGTAATCCAAAATTTCATCCTGACTTGCCTCGGACATTGCTTTAACATCGGGATAACGAGTAAATAAATCAGGTGTAATTTGATTCACCCGCTTATCGGTACACTGCGCTGACAATACTACCGCAACAACTAATTGAAACACAGTTCCGTACTCCAATTCAGTTTCAACAATTGGCATTACCTCTTGAAACCAGTCAAATACCTTTTGATATCGTTCTTTCTTAGTCATAACAAATTAAATCACTACAAAACACAAAAGCAGTTAGATTTTATGTCTCACTTTTTAATGCTTCAAAATTAGTATATTTTTCAAAACTCCAACAACTTCATTCATCAACTCAAAGCACCCATTTACCACAAACTTTTATCTGTTCATCAAAAAAACTTTACCACAGAAACTTTCACCTTATATTTATCATGTGAATTGATTAAGACAGACAGAACATAAACCAAATGATAGAAAATTTAAAAAGGAAAATCTCATGAAATAACAACAACAGATAAACCATAAAAATTTGACGTTATGAAAAACACAACTAAGTTAAAGCAAATTCGCCAAAAAACAATCCGCCTAACGTTTTTAAACTTAGCCAAACTGCTAATGGTTTTAGGTGTTTTCATTGCAGCCTTCGGGCTTTCGAAGGAAGTGAAAGGGCAATGTAGTAATTGCAATGCTAACTATCCAAGTGGAACATTTTCCACTACAAGCTCTACGCTTACCACAGTTAGTACATGTATGTATGGTGGAGAATATGCCTATTTCAATGTTACCAGCGGTGCAACCTATACATGGACAACCTGTGGAGACTCCAGTTTTGATACACAGTTAACTTTGTTTTCAGGTAGTAGTTGTGGTGGTACAAGCCTAGCATATAATGATGATGCTTGCAGTTTGCAATCTACCATTACCTGGACTGCCACATTTACTGGAACTGTCACGATTTTGGTGAGTGAGTATTACTGTAACAACTATTCTGCTTGCATGACTTTACAATGGTCAGTTTCCGGTGGAAGTGCACCATCATGC
>JAYEFQ010000029.1:0-5372 GCA_034658655.1 Bacteroidota bacterium | reverse complement strand
ATGCTTGAATTCAAATTAAGAAGCGTAAATTTGTTATTTGTTGTTGCATTAATTTTTCTTAGTTTTCTGATTGCCAAAACTCAATTACCCCAAAGGGATGCTCTGATTTCAAGTTTTATTTTCGCATTTTCACCATTGATAATTTTCTCCCAATCATTGCGCATATCAATTGATCCGTTTTTTGCGGTTTTACTTGTAAGCCTATTTTATGGGAACTACTACTGGTTCAAGAAATCAAAAACACTTAAGCTTTTTATTTTTGGGTACTTCATTGCCGCAATTGCATTCTTGACAAAAGCATATCCTGCCATTTACTTTCAATTCATTTCGCTTATTTCACTGTCACTCGTTTTCAATAAAATAAAGCTATTATTTTCATGGAAACACTTACTAGGGATCACGGTATTTGGCGTAATTATTGGAACTTATGTATTGCTATATCAATCCATAAACAACGATTCATTTTGGTTGTTTGAGCTATTTAATGACGTCAATTATAAATTGGACATTGGGCTTCACAATAAAACAGAAAATCTTTTAACATTTTTCGGGAAATCCATGCTTGCATATCCCATTCTCTTCCTTTTTCCGCTCTTATTTCTCAAAAAAATTCGTTATCAATTAATAAGAAACAAATTTGATTTTTACAGCATACTGCTTTTTATTGGTGGATGCCTTCCCTTTTTAACGGGCGATTATTACCCCCAATACATACTCATGCTAATCCCATTTATTACAATACCTTTAATTAGGCATCACAGACTCATTTACGATTTCACAATCAAACATAAATTACGAATGATTGCTTTAAGCTTAGTCCTTTTACTACTTGCAACGCTAGTCAATCAGGCAAACTTTTTGGTATTCGGACTTTTATCCGCATTCCTTATGATAATTTTCACCTGCATTATATTATTTGAACGCAAAGCATTTTTAATAATTATTTCAAGTATGATACTTTTTTTAATGGTTCGACAGATTATCATTTTCACGCCATTACTTAAAGACAAAGATGAATACGCAAACATCAAAGATAGCTCAAAACGCATTATTGAAATAATTGGAGAAAAGCATGTTTTTCTCTATCCAGATAAGCAAGAAATTAATTACGCAAGTATGTTTTATTTAAGCTATTACCATCAAGATATCATACCTATTGAAAATGAATTAAACAAAGAGGATCAGTACTATCTATCTACAAAAAACAGCATTCCAAAATCAGCAATTATTTTTGATAGTATTGCACAAAAATCACACTATAAGCATCCTGATCCTTACGGACAATATACTTTAAATAATGTTCTATATTTATTTCAATTTAATGACAGACAGCAAAAAGCGATAAATAGCAAATAATCCTAATAGACGAATTTAGCAAGTGTTTTTAAAAAATAATTTATATATTTACTTATTCGGTTTTAAGTCGTAATTCATGAATAAAATAAAAAAAGGACATAGTATTTCCATTATCATTCCCGTTCATAATGAACGAGATAATTTAAGGCAATTGCTTGCGGGCATTGAAAAGCACACACAGTCAATTACAAAAGCAATGGAAATAATTTTTGTTGATGATGGCAGTACAGATGGCTCGTACGAACTACTTAAGGAATTATCAGAGGAAAACCCAAATGTCAAACTAATTCAGTTTCGCCAAAATTTTGGACAAACAGCTGCAATGGCAGCAGGAATAGAACATTCCACAGGCGATATTCTCATATTCATGGATGCTGATTTGCAAAACGACCCCGCTGATATTCCAACACTAATAAATAAACTTAATGAAGGATATGATGTTGTAAGTGGCTGGCGTAAAAACAGAAAAGACAAATTATTTTTCAAGAGAATCCCTTCTAAACTAGCAAATTTTTTAATTCGGAAAATTAGCAAAGTAAAAATACATGACCTTGGTTGTTCATTAAAAGCATATCGAAGAGAAATTCTTATAGACATAAGCCTATATGGTGAAATGCATCGATTTTTACCTGTGCTGGCAGCCCGAATCGGAGCAAAAATCACTGAAATACCAGTAAATCATAATCCACGAAAACATGGTAAATCACATTACGGATTAAATCGTACATTTAAAGTCCTGCTCGATTTAATTACCGTACAATTTATGCGATCATTTAGCACAAAACCGATTTATCTTTATGGCGGATTTGCGCTTATCAACTTGCTTTTGGGTATGCTTTCAGGACTTTCGGTTATTTTAATGAAAATTTTCTGGGGAACCGACATGACCGGAAATCCTATGCTTTTATTAACTGTTTTGTTTATCTTGATAACGATATTATTAACCTTAATGGGCATTCAAAGTGAAGTATTAATTCGGATTTACCATCAACAAGGAAAAGTAAGACAGTATTACATTAAAGAAACACAAAACATAAACAATACAGAAATGAAAACATCTCATTCCAATGAAATAAATGACACACAAGAAGAAAAATAAAATATTACTATTAAATCCACCTGGAAATAAAATGTTTTTCCGGGATTATTATTGTGCCAAAGTATCCAAAGCAAAATACTATTACCACCCGATTGATTTAGTTTATTTGAGCGGCAGGCTAACAGAATTAGGAGACATATTTGTTATTGATGCAATTGCAGAAAACTTATCCTCAAAAAGTTGCAGTAAACAAATTTTAGATTTAAAGCCGAATATCATTATTTTTTTAAGCTCAGCCCCTTCCTATGAAGAAGATATGTCATTCATCAAATCAATAAAAAATGAAATAACTCATTGCAACATCATTGCATCAGGAGATATTTTTAGAGATTATAAAACAAAAGCACTTGTTGATAATCCTTTTTTAGATGCTATTCTCTTTGATTTCTCAACAGATGACATACTAACTTATCTAAAAAAAACACATCATAAAATCATCCCAAACATCATCTACCGTTCTAATAATGAAATCATTGAGGGAAAAAAAAATCATAAAAATGGCGAGTGGAAAACACCTGTCCCTCAGTGGGAAAATTTCAATCTAAAGGCATATCATTTTCCGTTTACAAAGCGAAAACCATTTGCAAGTATCCTCACTGATTTTGGCTGTCCATATAACTGTGACTTTTGTCCTATTAGCACTCTTGGATTTAAGCTACGACCAATAGCAGATGTCATATCAGAACTAAAAAAATTAAAATCATTAGGAGTAAAAGAACTGTATATCCGTGACCAAACATTTGGTGTCAATAAAGAACGAACACATCAGCTACTGGATACAATGCAAGAATCTGAATTAAAATTTTCGTTCACCGCCTTATCTCGTACAGATGTATTGGATAGCGCATTATTAATTAAAATGAAAAAAGCGGGTTGTCATACCTTAATGATTGGCATTGAATCAGCAAACGACGACATACTGCATAAACATAAAAAATCAATTAAAACTTCTGATACATATCAATCTATAAAACAAATAAAAAAGGCAGGAATTAAAGTCGGAGGATTTTTCATGCTTGGATTTCCAGGAGAAACACGTGAATCTATATATGCTACTGCAAAGTTTGCACGAAAACTACCAATAGACTATGCTTCATTCAATATTGTTTCGCCAAGATTTGGAACCGAATTTCGTGAAAAATCAATTGCTGCCGGACTCATTGACCCTACAATTCTTAATGCCGAATCATCGTCAAGCACACCGATATGGAAACACCAGACAATAAATAACAACGATTTACTCTCTTTAAAGAAAAAAGCAGTTAGAAAATTCTATTTGCGACCAAAATACATTTTTCACAGAGTGATAAACATTAAAACGCGACACGAATTAATCAACTTAATATCTGAAGGCATATCCATTTTATTAAAAAACAAAGCCTAAAAAATTGTTTAAATGTGGTTGAAATGTGGTTTTTTTGAAGTGTTTTCAAATACAATTTCAGCTTGCAATCCCACAAAGCTTTTGTAACTTTACGCTGTGATAAAAAACAAACAAGATATTCACGCACTTTGGATTGGCAATCAGCTTTCTTTTGTTGAATTGCTTACGATTAAATCGTTTATTGCTCATGGATTTGATTTTCACCTTTGGTTATATAATCCATTGATTACTGAAATTCCGAAGGAAGTAATTGTTGAAAATGCCTCAGAAATTATTCCCCGACACGAGGTTTTTAAATATAAATACAAAAACCAATTTGGTCACGGAAAAGGTTCTTATGCAGGATTTTCAGATGTTTTTAGATATAAATTGCTTTACGAACTTGGCGGTTGGTGGACTGATATGGATGTAACCTGCCTGAAAACACCAGATTTTGATGATGAGTATGTGTTCAGAACGCATCATAGCTTGCCTTTAGTTGGGAATATCATGAAAGTACCGGCAAAATCCGATCTAATGAAATCATGTTACGAAGAAGCCCATCTGAAAATTAATGAAAACAATTGCGATTGGCATCTGCCAATTCAAATACTTGCCGACAATGTAGAAAAATACGGATTAACAAAACACATCAAAACATTTACAAATCATGACAGCTGGAATTTAATTCGGAAATTGCTTATCTCAAACCCAGATATTCCTTCAGAATGGTACATGATTCATTGGGTTAACGAAGAATGGCGCAGAAATAAAATTTCTAAACTCCGAGTAATTAATCACTCACTTTTAAGTAATCTTCTGGAAACTTACGAGCTCTATCATAAAAAAGCAAAATCAAACAGAAAGTTGCATTATTTATATCGTACAAGTTTACTTGGCTATGTATTCAATCGCTATGTTTGATATGTGCTTTCACAAAAGCCCAAGTATAAACCCATACTCCTATTTTTCAGCACATTAACGAAAAACACTCTCATTTTGACACAACAAGCTTGTACAAGATTAGAAATTTGTACGCATTTGGATTTCTTTTCAAGCACTCACTGTGCAATGGATGCGCGATAGAAAGTCGAGGCTTTGAGTTAAGAATGCGGTGTGCTTTAATGAGCCGGTGGCTTCGAGACATTCCGGCTATCGCCGGAATCCTCAGCCACCTACTACAATACAGGTGATTGAGCGGTGTATCGCACTTGTTGAAACAAGCCTAGGCTAATCGCTAAGCGAGGAGCTCAAACTAAAACCCCGAAGGGGTGACATCATTGTAACCACGGGTGTAGTGAGAAAACTTGTTTTCGAAACGAAACCCGTGGGTACAAGATAATCAAGAAAACGCTTTTGGCGGGATTTTTGATGCGATAGCATTCAAAAATCGTGACAAAAGCACAAATGTGCATCACAACCTATCTAACCCCGAAGGGGTGACATCATTGTAACCACGGGTGTAGTGAGAAAACTTGTTTTCGAAACGAAACCCGTGGGTACAAGATAATCAAGAAAACGCTTTTGGCGGGATTTTTGATGCGATAGCATTCA
>JAYEFQ010000028.1:0-5387 GCA_034658655.1 Bacteroidota bacterium | reverse complement strand
CTATTTTAATCAAAAACTTATTATCAACAAAAACTTCCAACTCAATCGAATCCATTAGCATATTAACTTCTTTAAGCACCAATTGATTCAATAATTCTCGATCAAAGGCATCCGGATTAATTTTTTCATCGGAATTTTGAAATTCACCGATTTCTTTATCCTGAGCAATTAATGTAACAGACATCAGGGATAGCAACAAAAAGTAAACTGTTTTTCTCATGATTTTTTAGCTTAATTAAATGAACATTTTAAAGCTCCAAAGTAATAATTTTTTCCAATTCATAAAAGGCTTTGTAACTTTGCAGCGGAAAAATTAACTTTATGAGCAAATCCGAAAGCGAACGAATCGACAAGTTTTTATGGTCAGTACGACTATACAAAACCAGAACCCTGGCGACAGAAGCTTGTCGAAGCAAGCATGTTTTACTGAATAGTCAGGCAGTAAAAGCATCAGCGAGTGTTCGTATTGGTGATAAAATTGAGATAAAAGTTCCACCAATTATTCGTACTTTTGAGGTTAAGTTATTATTGAAAAATCGGGTATCTGCGAAACTCGTTCCCGATTTTATAAATGAAACAACACCTCAAGAAGCGTTTGAAGAACTGAAATTAGTGAGGAAAACAGGATTATCACGGGAAAGAGGAAGAGGACGGCCAACAAAAAAAGAAAGAAGACAAATCGATAAATTTAATCCATACAAATGATCATCGCAAAACAAAAAAAACAGGAAAATCTGGCAGAATATGTCCTTTACATGTGGCAAATTGAAGACATGATTAGAGCTTGCCAGTTTGAAATCGAAATTATTAAAGATAAACTAATTGCCGGTTTTGACATCAGTGAAAATCAAAAACAGGAAATGTTTTTTTGGTATGAAGGGCTAATTCAACAAATGCATGATGAGAAAATCAAAGAAAAAGGGCATTTGCAATTTTTAATTAATCAGGTAAATGATTTACAGGAATTTCACTTGTATTTATTAAATGATGAAAGTGAAACAACCTATCACGAATTTGCCAGCATTGCAGCTCCCAACATTGAATTATTTCGCAAAAAAAGCAAAGAGGAATCTGCTAACGACACGCAGGTCTGCTTAACGGCATTATACTCCTTATTAATACTTCGTTTGCAAAAACGTAAAATCACGAAAGATACCGAGCAGGCAATGAGTAGTTTCAGCAATTTACTCGGATTGTTATCTAAGAAATATATTGAGTTTCATAAAGGGGAGGCTGAACTTAACAACTAGGTTAATGATTAATTCTGAAATCCTTTATTCTGGATCATAATAAGACAAATTTAGGATTTTCTGAAAATCAGTTTCCTGCATAACTTCAGATAAATCAACTTTGTTTTCTCTTGCGTAAGCGCGAACAATTTGCCACCCAATCCAAGCTGCTGCTTTTCCGGGAGAATCATTTCCAAAAGCAGCAGTAAAAGGAGCATCTCCAAGAAATTTCCGTTGTTGCAAATAATCGGTTGAAAATAATAAATTTTCAGACACCAGATACTCCCACATATGCAGCTCAAAATGCTGACAATAACTAATTTCTTCTTCAAGAAACCCAATTTTCAAATGATCTGACATTTCCGGATACACAGCATCTAAAAAATACAATATTTTCCCTTGATAAATCATGTTATAAGCCAAATAATCAGTGGAATCGGTATTGGGAAATTCCATTTCTGCCCAAGCAGACATACAGTCAACAGGAATCATTTCGCGACGCATATTTTTCGCAGCATATTGAGGGATTTTCATCATGTGATAAAACTCACATTCCGCACCAAGGTATTTATCCAAACCGATACCTATCAATTTATCAGTAGTTACCACCGAATGATTAAACCCAGCAATAAATGTGATTACCTTTGGCGCCTGGTATTCAGGGAAATAGTATAAAACATGTTTAAATGCCTTATTTAATTCGAGCTCCACATCTGACACAGTCTGAAATTCATCAAACACAGCCTCACTGGCTTGAGCCACATTATAATCTGAAATAAATGCATCAAGATATTCATTAAATGACTTGCTTCCACTGTACCCAATACTAATAATTTGTTGAGTAAACAGGGGAAAGAAATAAGGATAACTATTTTCTAAATTTTGCACATGCAACTCAATGCTTTCATAATCAGCAAACAAGTCTTTATCAAATCGTTGCACTTCAATATCAAGCTCAATATCAGAGACATCTACATTTAATGGATTTTTAGGATTGGTAACAAAATACCACACACCCACAATAAGTGCAATCCCTAATAAAGAAAAAAATACAATTTTACTTCGCTTTGTTTTCATAATGGCCGAATTTTTTCTATATATTTGCAATGAACAAAATTAATGTATCCAAATTAAAAACGACAATATTATGAAAAAGATTATCCTTGCCTTTGGTTTATTTGCTTTAATAAGCAGCACAGCATTCTCACAAATTTCAGGAGGATTATTTGTAGGTCCAAATCTTTCGTGGTTTGGGGTTGATAGTAAAATTCAATCTAATGAGGGAGTTGGTCTGGGCTATAACTTTGGAGCGATGATAGATTTGCCAATAACCGATAATTTTGTATTCTCCTCGGCCGTTCAATACAACGCTATTAAATCTCACATGCATTATAATTATGGAACAATAACCAATTTGTACGATATAAATACGGTACAAACAGATACTGTTGCAAACAAAATTACTTATAACCTTAGTTATATTGAGATTCCCTTAGGGTTTAAAGGAAAAACCAATGAAATTGGATTTTTAAGTTATTACATGAAAGCCGGAGTCTCACCGATGATTCGTTTAAAAGGTCTCGCTGATATCACAAGTGAAGGTGACGATTTATTTACAGAAAACATTCGCTTTTTTAATATGAATTGGCATATGGGAGCCGGGTTTGAGTGGTCATTATCTGGGAAAACAAGATTTATTACAGAAGTTGTTTATAGTGGAGGCATTATTGATTTCATCAAAACCAATGATGAAACTACGGTTGAAGTTTTTCAAGAAGAAGTTGAAACAGATGGGGGTAATATTCTAACAGAAACAAAAGAGCATCGTGGTAAATTCAAGACGATTACTTTAAAAGTTGGAATCCTTTTCTAAGAAAATAAGTAAATAACAACACAATCCCGATTCCAAAGAATTGGGATTTTTTATCTATACAAATCATGAAAATACAAGTTGAACAAATAAATTACACCATAGGAGACTTAAGCGGAAACAGTAAAAAAATCATATCAGCTATCGAGCATGGAAAATCTAAAGAGGTTGATTTGATTGTGTTTTCAGAACTTGCCGTTTGTGGGTACATTCCACACGACATGCTTGAACAGAAAGATTTTATTGACATGGTTTACGAACAAATTGAAATCATTGCCGAACATTGTCATGATATTGCGATTTTACTAGGAAGCCCGTGGATAAATGACAGCAAAAACGGAAAAAAACTTTTCAATGCCGCACTGTTTATTTCAGATGGTAGCGTGCAAGAAATTTTCAAAAAAACCTTATTGCCTACTTACGATATCTTTGATGATTATCGTTATTTTGAACCAAACACCGAGTTTAATTTATTAGAACACAAAGGAGAAAAAATTGCGATTACAATTTGTGAAGATTTGTGGGATAAGCAAGAAGCAAGTTATCAATTTGCAAAAGAAACACTTTACAGCACATCTCCATTACAAGAGTTGTCAAAACTCAATCCTGATTATGTGATTAACATTGCCGGATCACCATTTTCATACAATCATGAAGATTTACGCAAACAGGTGTTAATACAGAATGCAAGACAATACAATTTGCCAATTATTTATGTAAATCAAATTGGAGCTAACACTGAATTGATTTATGATGGAGGCTCTCGGATAATAAACCAAAATGGAGAAATTGTAAATCAATTGGCACATTTTAATGAGGATAGCAAAATTGTTGATACAAAAGAGATTGATGTCCTACCTACCCTTAATTCAAAACCGGTTAAGAAAATTGAAATGATTCATGATGCGCTGATACTCGGCATACGTGATTTCTATAGTAAGATGGGATTCAAAACTGCAATCATGGGTTTATCGGGAGGAATAGACTCTGCATTAACAGCAGCTTTGGTTGCTGAAGCCATAGGAGGTGAAAATACTTATGGAATACTGATGCCGTCGAAATACAGTAGCGAACATAGTATAAAAGATGCAGAGCGGTTGGCAAAAAACCTTGGAATGCACTATGAAACAATTCCAATTCAAGCGGCATTTGAAACGGTAAATGATAGTATGTCAGAATATTTTGAAGGGAAAAAGGAAGATGTTACAGAAGAAAATATTCAGGCACGTTTACGGGGTCTAATTTTGATGGCTGCTTCGAATAAAAATGGACATATTCTTGTCAACACATCAAATAAAAGTGAGGCTGCGGTCGGTTATACAACATTATACGGTGATATGAATGGCGGATTTTCTGTACTTGGTGACGTTTATAAAACCGATGTGTTTGAATTATCGCGATTTATTAATCGAAATAACGAGATTATTCCGGGAAATAGCATTACCAAACCACCTTCTGCTGAATTGCGCCCAGATCAAAAAGATGAGGACAGTTTGCCAGCTTATGAGATACTGGATGGAATTCTTTTTTCATATATAGAAAAAAAACTATCGGTAACTGAGATAATAGATGCAGGGTATGCTCCTGAAACAGTACGCTTTGTTGTAAAGCTTGTTAATAAAAACGAGCACAAACGTTTTCAAGCACCACCCATATTACGTATAAGTTCAAAAGCATTTGGGTTTGGGCGTAGGATGCCATTAATTGCAAAATATTTAATAAAATAAAAAATACCACTAAGGGTTTGTAATCCATTGATTTTTTCTATATTTGTACAATATGATAATCAATGTTTAATTTAAATTTAATATTACTATGAAAAAAATTGCTATTTTAATGAGCCTTGTTGCATTTGTTTTTGCATTCTCATCATGTGGTGGACCAAAAGCTGACGCAAAAAATCTAATGAAAAAACAAGAAGCATTTGTAAAAATGCAAGAAAAAGCTGCCGCTGATGGTGAAATTGACGATGCTGAGATTGAAAAAATTGTAAAATCGTTCAAAGAAACCATGAAAGAATCTGAAGAGATTATGGCAAAATACAAAGAAGACTCAACAGCTTCAAAAGAGTTTTCTGAAGAAATTGAAGCACTCTCAAAAGAAATGGGAGACAAATACAGTGAGGTTGAAGAAAAACTTGCCGAAGCTGAAGGTTATGACAAATTACAAGAAAAAATGTTTGAAGCATTGTTCGCAGGAGAAGACGAAGAATAATCTTTAAAAACATAAAATTTAAAAAGTCATTCGCCAGTTTGGGAATGACTTTTTTTTATTTCCAAAATTGAAAG
>JAYEFQ010000027.1:0-5398 GCA_034658655.1 Bacteroidota bacterium | reverse complement strand
TAAGGCAGTTTTGCGAATATCACGATGGGGTGGAGTGCCGGTAATTCCACAAAGTAGAATGGATTCAAACCGAAATGCATCAGCGGTACGAAAGAATGAACCCACATTATGATGACTTCTTACATTGATTTTTTTAATAAGTCTAATAAACTTAGTGTTAAAGAAAAACCAGCAAGATAATTTACCATAAAATTTTTCTCTACGCCATTATTCAAAATTATTTTTTCATTTTCATATATTCCCGCATTGTTAATTAATATATCGATATGGGAAAATTGCTCATGAATTATTTTAGAGAGTATTTCTATTTCAGAAAATGAAGTGAAATCAGCATTAAAATAGCTTACATTATTATTACCTGTTTTTTTTATTATATCTTCTTTGATTTTATTCCCTTTTTCTATTTCTTTCCCGTGCATTATTAAATTAGCACCATTTTGAGCAAGCATAAATGCAGCTTGCTTACCGATACCATCTGTTGCTCCGGTTAGTAAAATAATTTTATTCTTCAACATTATTTTTGGGTATAGATTTTAATAATTCTTTCAAGCAATTAATTTTAAAGCAAAACCATGGTTTTTGTTTCATATAGTTGATATATTTATCACCAAATTTCTTAATTGCTTCCGGTTCTTCAACTAATTTTATCATTAAAAGCATAAAAATAATTTCAACAGGTGCAAT
Source organism: Bacteroidota bacterium (assembly GCA_034658655.1). Lineage (GTDB taxonomy): Bacteria > Bacteroidota > Bacteroidia > Bacteroidales > ML635J-15 > JAQIBY01. The sequence continues at coordinate 4,714 of JAYEFQ010000027.1, read as the reverse complement.
TATCAGAATAAATGAAGGAGACGCGATTAGAAAAGCAACTCCAACAGGAAAAAGAAATAGACCGAGATGCATAGGATGTCTCATGTATTTATATGGTCCTTGAGTTACAAGAACATTAGTTTGCATTCTCTTTAACTTCCCTTTTCGTCCAAATTTAGAAAGTATTCTTCCTGTATTTTTACTAATATTCACCATTAAGAACAATATGCAAACAGCAATAAAGAAACTTATGATATGAAAAATATAATTACTATGAATGTTTGTGAAAAATAAAGAATCGAGGTAATATCCAAGAATACTTCCACCTAAAATCATTATTATCCAAATTATTATCCTCATCGTAAATGATTATTTATTAAGCAGTTATCTTATTATTAACCTTTCCACGCTTCCATTTCCAGTTTCATAAATTTAGCTTTTTCTTCTTCTGTCATAATAACTATTGAATATTTAAAATCAAATCCAAGTGATTCTATTGGAACTGAGATTGAATTAATCAACTGGTCTGATATTGGAATATTTGGGAAAGGAAAAGCAAACGTAGCTGTAACAGTATTTTTATTTAATTCTACATCTTTCAATATTCCAAGTTCTAGTAATTAATAAGTAATTGCAGGATGCTGTACATCGGCAATTACTTTGATAATATCTTCTTTTGTTCTCAAAATATATCTTCTTTAATGAGTCTTATTATTTAATAGTTTACGATGGTTTGAATATGGTGCGTTTGGCATTTCAACGTTTCAAATTTTCAATCCTCGAAACGCTCGACTCTATTGACAAGCACTCAGTAGAACTGTGAGAGGCTCTCCCCGTCAGTTTTTACTGACGGGGCAGCCTACTCAATTATATGGACAGTTTTTACTTATAATTTTATTTTCTTCAAAGTTAATTTAACTAATTGATAGGCTACTATTATTAGTACAGGCCAACTTAAAATCCATAATATTGAATTAATATATTCCATTGTTTTTTATTTTTAAATTAATATGACATTGAATCATTTTCAATATCTGCTTCACTAACTTTCTTTTTAGTTAGAGCTCTCCACGCATACCAAACATATGCAATTACAATTGGTACAAGTAATGAAACCCATGCCATAGCTGTTAAAGTATAATGTGAGGAAGACGCATTTTGTATAGTTAATGAACTTTGTAAATCAAATGTTGAAGGATAAAATGCGGTATTATTTAAACCGGCAAGCATTAATACAGAAAAAATTGTAAGAATTGTACCGGCACCTGCAAGCCAAATCCCTTTTGATGAAGATTTAAAAGCACCTAAAAAGATGCCAAATAATACACCTATAACACCAACTAAAAATAAGATTAAAACAATAGGCATTTCAATTAAATTATGCAAATACTTGAATTTTTCCATAAAGATTTCTTTGGTATCAGGATTAACTGCAAAGCCTTCTTTTGTAAGAATTAAACTAACAAAAAGTAAGAAAAACACAAGAAATGCAACTGCACAATATTTAAGTTGTTTTGCTGAACGTTTAACAATTGTTTCGCTATCAATATTATTGATAAAATAAAGCAATGCTAAAATACGTGCTAGAAATAAAAGTGCCAATCCCAACGCTAAATTTGTTATGTTGAGAGCAGCTTCAAGTCCATGCGTAGCAGTTTCCCAGCTTGAAATTACTGGATTATCAATATTGGTAAGATTTAAATGATTAATAGAAAATTCTGAGCCTGTGAAAAAAGTTCCTACGGCAGCTCCAATTAAAACAGGGGCTAATATTCCATTAATAAATAAAAACACATCATAGGTTTTTCGACCCAAAAAGTTATTAGCTTTTGTACGATATTCATAAGAAACTGCTTGAATGATAAAACTAAATAAAATAAGAGTCCAAACCCAATATGCACCACCAAAACTGGTTGCATAAAACATTGGAAAAGATGCGAAAGCTGCACCTCCGAAAGTAACTAAAACAGTAAATGTAATATCCCATCTTCGTCCTATGGAATTAACCAACAAAGAACGTTCTTTATTAGTTTTTCCTATTTGTCCCAGCAATGTTTGTCCTCCTTGAACAAACATTAAAAAGACAAAAAATGCGGCTAATAATGATACTATTATCCACCAATACACTTGTAATGTTTCGTATGACATATTATTAAACATGGCTACCTCCTTCCTCTGGACCCTTTTTGATTTGGGTTGTTAATATTTTAATTTCTGCAATTAATAAAGCTGTAAATACAGCCAAAAACATAAAAAATGTTGTTTGAACCGAGCCTACTGATAGATGTGAAGTAGAAGCTCCTACTGGCAATAAATCTTGAATTGACCATGGCTGTCGTCCCATTTCAGCTACTATCCAACCTAGTTCTGTTGCAATAAATCCTAATAAAATTGACCATAGAGAAATTCGCAAGAGTATTTTATTATTTTCCAGTCTTCCTTTAAATGATGCCCAGATAAGCCATGCAAAAAGAAAAATAAAAAAGAATCCCAAGCCAACCATTATGTGGAAAGAATAGAAGGTTAAAGGTACATTAGGAACAATGTCTTCTTTGTTTTTTAAATAACCATATCCAAAATGGGCATAATTTTCTTTAAAAATTTTCAGATTTTCCTCTGCTTTTGTTTCATCTCCGGATTTTTTAGCTTTTTTGTAATTTTCAAAAGCATTAATAGCAATTTTACCTTTCTCTATTCTTGAGTCGGCAGAGGGTATTCCTTGTTCTTCATTTCCGTTTACCAAATCATTTACTCCGGGGACAAAGGCATTGGCATCTCTATATGCCATTATTGATAATAAACTTGGAATTTTTAGTCCTTTGAAATTATCATTATCTTTTTCACCATTCAAAAAACCGATTACATTTAAATCTGCATTATGTTCACCATCATATAAGCCTTCCATAGCAGCCAATTTCATAGGTTGATCTTGGGCAACATGGTAGGCTGAACTGTCACCTGTAGTCGCAACAAAAATTGATGCTAATAATCCAAATACAGATGCAATTATGATACTTTTTTTCGCAAATAAAAGATGTCGGTTCTTTATAATATACCATGCACTTACCGAAACAACAAATAAAGCTCCTATCACATAGGCTTGAGATACGGTGTGCAAAAATTTATTAACAGCAGTTGAGGAAAGTGCAACATCAAAAAAGTTTACCATCTCATTTCGTGCGGTATCAGCATTAAATTCTGTACCTACAGGATTTTGCATCCAAGCATTGGCAATAAGTATCCATAGTGCCGAAAGATTTGAGCCTATTGCTACAAACCATGATGAAAGCATATGAAATTTTTTGCTGACACGTTCCCATCCAAAAAACATAATTGCAATAAAAGTAGATTCCAGAAAAAAAGCTAAAATCGCTTCAATTGCCAGTGGAGCACCAAAAATATCTCCTACAATCCACGAATAGTTTGACCAGTTTAATCCGAACTCAAATTCGAGTATAATACCGGTAGCAACTCCGATTGCAAAATTAATTCCGAATAATTTCATCCAGAACTTTGTTAAGTTTTTCCACTTTTCGTCTTTTGTCTTATAATATGTAGTGTGCATAAAAGCCACTATAAATGAAAGACCCAAAGTAAGTGGAACAAAAATCCAATGATATAAAGCCGTTAGAGCAAATTGTGCCCTCGACCAATCAACTAAAGCTAAATCTAAATTTTCCATATATTTGTTTGATTAGTTGTTAAGTTTCACAAGGTTGTTGTTGACAACTTGTTTTTTCATGATATTTCAAAAGTAGTATTTTATTTTTAAAATCCAAAGGTTTTTCTTTAAAAATTTCTTTCAGTTCCCTTCTAAGGCTTCCATGCCTTCTGTAAAGATTATCTAAGACCAGAAACGCCATAAGATTCTTGTTCATTTGTTCAATGTTTTCATATTCGCTTTTCTTTATTGTCCCGTTTTTGATTATGTCATTAGCCTTCTCGACTCCCGAATCAAGTTCGGGACAGGCTATGCCGTTTGTCTTTGGTGTAAAAGGTTTTGTGAGTCTGTGGTCAATATTGTTACTCTGACAAAAAACGTCCAGTTTACTTGGTTTTTTACAGTACTCACCTTTTTTTGATTTTATCAGCCTGTTTGTGAATTCCAGACCATTATCAGTTAATATATGAGTAATAGGGAAAGGGAAAAAGTCCAAACAATCATTTGCAAAATCATTTGCATTGGCACTTGTTTTAGCCTCATATACTTTATAATATAATGTTCTGGACGCCCTGTCAATGGCTACGAATAGATAATATTTTATGCCGTTTATTTTTGGCAGGTAAGTTACATCGATGTGCAAATACCCGGGTTCATACTCCTTAAATTTTTTCGCTTTATCTTTTTCTTTCTGGGGTACCTTATTTATACCCTCCCTGACGAAAGTCCTGTAAACTGCGCTCCTGATTTTTTCAGGCTCATCAATATTTATGGCTTCCGTAATTTCATCCAATGCCCACCATGTAAGCACTCTCAGTTCCACGGCGATAAGCATCTCAAGCCCGCTTAGGGAATAGTGGACAGTAGCAGGTCTTGAGCTTTTGTCCACAAAGGTCTCCCTGTTTTTCCATTTACTGATTGTGTTTTCAGAGACACCAAATTTCTTGGCCAAAAAAATATTTGGCTCGTTACTCTTGTTAATTTCAGAACGCAATCGTATATTTGTGGTTGCGTTAGAATGATAAACTTGTTTCATTTTTGTGTTTTTTAAAGTTATACAAATTTAAAACAAGT
>JAYEFQ010000026.1:0-57094 GCA_034658655.1 Bacteroidota bacterium | reverse complement strand
ACCCGAGGGAAATCGTGATGCCGTTGCCGAGCATGCCTTGGGAATGCTACTGAATTTATCGAACAATCTGAACAGAGCTGACCGTCAGGTGCGTCAGGGAATTTGGGAGCGAGAAGCAAATCGTGGTTGGGAAATCAAAGGAAAAACCATTGGGATTATTGGTTTTGGAAATATGGGCTCTGCATTTGCACAGCGACTTCAAGGCTTCGATTGTAAGCTGATTGCATATGACAAAAACAAAACAAATTATACTCCTTCATATGTTGAGGAAGTAAGCAAAGCGGAAATTTTTGCACAAGCAGATGTTGTGTCTTTGCACATTCCACTGGATGATGATAATTATTATCTAGTCAACGAGGAATGGTTTGCTTCTTTTGAAAAACCAATTGTTTTAATTAATACAGCACGTGGTCCTGTGGTTAAGACTGCTGCTTTGCTTGAAGCCTTGGATACAGGGAAGGTCTTTGCTGCTGGTTTAGATGTACTTGAGTATGAAGAATCCTCATTTGAACGTACAAAACAGCTTACTGAAATTATTGATTTCGTAAATTTAGCGCAACGAAATAATGTACTGTTTTCACCTCATATTGCTGGATGGACGGTGGAGTCTAAAATAAAACTTGCAGATTTTTTAGTGAAAAAGATACGGGATTTGTGATCCAAGCTCTATTTTTTTTACAGCAAAATTCAGTTGCGTTTTTTCTGGAAAGAATTACTCCATATCCATCAGACTTTGCAGTAATCCTTCAGGATATTCGGTGTAAATAATTTGTTTTTCGGTATCGTAAGAAAGAATTGCCTCGCTGATTAGTGGGATATCAATCGTCGTGTCTTTGAACTCAATTTCCAAAATCGGATTTCCAGGTATTAAATTTACGTTTGTAATTTTAAATTTTACTCCTGCAGATTTGTCAATTAAGGTGTATCCACTGAGATGTTCAATGCTGGAGGTTTTGTCTGCGTTTGTAAGTTGTTTTTTATCGTAGAAGCAGGGCATTTCCAAAAAATTGGTTGCTTTTTCTCTGCTTAAAATGGAGTCGAAATGGATGAGCGGTTCCGTTTCGTGTTGTTTAATGTTATCCATAAAAAAAGGAACCAGATTTCCATCTATTTCAATGAAAATCGGTTCCTTTTCAGTTAAAAACCATTCGTTTGTTTGTTTTATTATAAGTTTTACAAGAAACGTTCCGTCTGTTCCGATCAGCTTCTTCAAATATCCAATCTCTACAAAATTAACTCGCTGAATCATTAGTAAAACAAATACAAACTATTTTTCGGTTTTTTCATCAGAAGCTTCTTCTTTTTTCTCCTCTACTTTTTCTTCTTCTTTCGGAGCTTCTTCAGTTTTATTTTCCGTTTTTTCTTCTGGTTTTTCTTCAGTTTCTTTTTTTGCGTTCGCTTCAGCTTCTGCCTTAGCCTTAGCTTCATCTTCAGCTTCTTTACGAACTGCTTGCTCTTTGGCGAGGCGTTCAGCTATTACTTTTTCGCGTTCTTCACGAAGTTTTGCTTCGGCATCAAATTTGGCTTTCTTCTCTGACTCTTTAGCGTTCAAGATTTCATCTTGTGCTGCTTTTAGTTTGAGATCTTTGTCTTTTCTCCAAATTTCATAACGACGATCTGCTTCAGCTTCATCGAAAGCATTTTTTCTTACTCCTTCGAGTAGGTGTTTTTTCATTAATACGCCTTCCTGCGATAAGATAGCCCTTACAGTATCTGAAGGTTTGGCACCTTTTTGAAGCCACTCGAGTGCTTTCTCGAAATCCAGCTCAATAGTGGCAGGTGTAGTAACCGGAGTGTAAGAACCAATCCGTTCAATATACTTACCATCTCGTGGTGTCCTGCTATCTGCGACAACGATATGATAGAAAGGAAGTCTTTTTCTACCGTGCCGTGCTAATCTAAGCTTTACTGACATAAACTTTAACTTTAGTTATTATTACTTAATTTTAAACAGGGCTGCAAAGATAGTTTTTTGATTTGTAAAATGAAAATTTTTATTTGATTCTTTTCTGTGAAATAAAAAATGCCCCAAGTAATTGCAATTTGAGGACATTAATATGTGTAATTTCTAATAATTAATCTTGATTTTTATGCTTTTCCATGAATTCTTCAGCTTTTTGTACCATATCTTTTGATCCTGTATAAAATGGCACACGTTGGTGAATATCAGTTGGTTGAATGTCCAATATCCGATTTCCTAAACCGTCTGTTGCTAGTCCGCCTGCTTGTTCGGCTAGAAATGCAATGGGATTACATTCATACAGTAATCGAAGTTTTCCTGTTGGAGCACTTGCAGTTTTCGGATACATAAATACACCGCCTTTCATTAAATTTCTATGAAAATCTGCCACGAGCGACCCAATATATCTTGCAGAATAGGGTCGATTAGTTGCATTATCTTTTTCCTGACAATATTTTATGTATTCTTTAGTTCCTTGTGGAAAGTTGATAAAATTTCCTTGGTTTACTGAAAATATTTTTCCTTGTTTTGGTGTGACTATATAGGGGTGAGACAAACAAAATTCTCCGATTGTATTGTCGAGTGTAAAGCCTGTTGTGCCAAGACCAGTAGAGTAAACCATCATTGTTGATGATCCGTAAAGGACATATCCAGCAGCGACTTGTTTATTTCCTGGTTGTAAGAAATCCTCAAGCGTTGCTTTTTCTCCTCTTAGAGAAACGCGACGATAAATTGAGAAAATTGTTCCGATTGATACGTTTACATCAATATTTGATGAGCCATCAAGTGGATCCATGGAGATTATGTACTTCCCGTCAAGAGAAAGGTCATCATCGAAAAGTATCATTTCATCATTTTCTTCTGAAGTAATTCCGACACAAATTCCACTCGCACGCATGGTGTTAATAAAAACCTCATTTGCAAAAACATCCAGCTTTTGTTGATTTTCACCCTGTACATTTACATTTTTTGCATCGCCGAGGATATTTACTAATCCTGCTTTATTTACTTTTTTCGCGACAATTTTTGCTGCCAATCCAAGGTGGCTTAATAAGCGACTTAATTCTCCTTTAGCATAGGGAAAGGCGGATTGTTTTTGAATAATAACTTCATTTAATGTGATGATACGTGAAGACATAACTTACATTGTTTTGATTACAATTTCGGCATAAAGTTACAGTTTTTCATTCAATATAAAAGATAATTTTTTAATTTTCTGCGTTGAGTTTTGTAATAATTCACGTAATTTGTGAAAAAATGAGTTTATGAATTTGGTTCAGGGATATTTTCATACGATGAAGCGACCGCTTATAATTGCCGGCCCGTGTAGTGCGGAATCAGAGATGCAGGTATTAAATACAGCGAAAGCACTTGCACAATTAGATGCTGTGAAAATTTTTAGAGCAGGTATTTGGAAGCCGAGAACTAAGCCTGGACATTTTGAAGGTGCTGGTGATAAAGGATTAAAATGGTTGCAAAAAGTAAAGCAGGAAACTGGATTGCTTGTTGCGACAGAAGTTGCGACAGCAAATCATGCAAAAAAAGTAATTGACGCAGGTATTGATGTTTTATGGATTGGAGCAAGAACAACAGGTAGTCCATTGTATGTTCAGGAAATTGCAGAGGCGGTGAAAGGTTATGATGTGAAAATTATGATTAAAAACCCGTTGCATCCGGATATTGATTTGTGGTGTGGTGCAATTCAGCGTTTTTATGATGCAGGAATTAATGATGTAGCTGCTGTACACCGAGGATTTTATCCATTTGAGAAAACAGCTTTTAGAAATTTGCCTTTGTGGGAAATCCCTATTGAGTTACAATTGCGGCATAAAGATTTACCGATTATTTGCGATCCAAGTCATATTGCTGGGAAAACCAATCATATAGAAACTATTTCTCAACATGCAATGGATTTAAACATGGCAGGTTTAATGATTGAGGTGCATGAAAATCCGAGGCAAGCATTGACAGACAGGGCTCAGCAGATGCTTCCTTCAGGGCTTATCTCATTGTTGAAACAGCTTTTCATTCGGGAAAATCAATTTGATGACCATGCTTATTCGGCACGTATTGAGCAACTTAGAAAAGAAATTGACAATATTGATTATCAGTTAATTGATTTGTTGTCTCAGCGACAGGATATTGTTAAAGGGATTGCAAAATGCAAATCGGAAATGAATGTAAATATATTGCAATTACAGCGCTGGGAGTCAATTTTACAAACACGTTTAGATTATGCTGAGACGAATAACTTATCGAGGTCTTATGTGTTAAAGCTTTTGCAGTCTATCCATAAAGAGGCAATTCGTGTGCAATCAGAAATAATGCGTACTAAGCCTTCTTCGACTCAAGATGATGAATAATCGAATGAAGAATAAATAATCCGTCAGTATTTCCCAAGTCTTCATCAGCAGCACGTTCTGGGTGCGGCATCATACCGAACACATTTTCGGATTGATTACAAACTCCAGCTATATTCATGCTCGAACCATTTGGATTTCCTTCTTCAGAGAGCTTTCCATCTTCATTCGTGTATCTGAAAATGATTTGATGATTTTGCATCATGTCAGCAAGAATTTCTTTGGGAGCATAATATCGTCCTTCACCGTGGGCAATAGGGATTGTTAAAATTTTTTCGTTCGGGACAAATTCGGTAAGTGCGCTGTGTTTTTGCTCTGCAACAATGTGCTGGTTTTTACAAATAAATTTCTGGTGGTTGTTATGAAGTAAAGCTCCTGGTAATAATCCGGCCTCACAAAGTACTTGAAAACCATTACATACTCCGAAAACAAAGCCACCATTATTGGCGAATTTAATAACGGATTCCATAATCGGGGAGTAGCGTGCAATAGCTCCTGAACGCAAATAATCACCGTAGGAAAATCCTCCGGGCAACATGATTGCATCAACAGATTGTAAGTTAGTGTCTTTGTGCCAAAGCTCAACCACTTCCTGATTTAATTTGTCTCGTAAAACATAGACCATGTCATGGTCACAATTTGATCCCGGAAAAATAATTACACCAAATTTCATGTTTGTTTGCGTTGCGATTTTGATGACAAAGGTAAAAACTTACTTTATTTTTCTAGCTTCTTTTTTTATTTCATCTAAAACTTTTTGTTCAGCTTTTAGCTTTTCGCCTTGATCCTCAATTGTTTTGCTTAGGTTTTTAATTTCTAATTCATTGTTTTCTATTTTCTCTTGATAGGATTTTATTTCCTTTTCAAGATGGGCTTTATTGTCTTTGGCACTTTTCACCTCTTTTTCAACATTCTTAACATTCTTTTCTTGTTCCTTGATTTTCTCATCGTAAATTTCTTTAACCAAGTTGATTGCAAAGTCTCTTACAATTCCTTTCATTATCTGGATTTTATCTCCATCAGATGAACTAAGAAACGTTCCTCCAAGGTCAACAGCAACAAAAAGGGTAACAATGTTTTTTTTCTCATCGGTTTTTGCATAAATATCTATTGTGTTTTCTGAAAGACGATTGATGGTAGCATTATCAGCAAATATTTCCTTATGTCTTTTAATTTTTTCGGGATTGTAATTTTTCACAAGTTTTTTCCATGATTTTTCCACCATTTTCTCGTCGGCATAAGGGATTTCCACCATAAGAGCAGGTCGGCTAGTTTTATCAAATTTGCTGTTAGTTTCTGTTACTTTAAACTTTTGAGCCATTGTAGGTATTGTAAACACAATAATAATCATCGAGAGTAATAAATTACGTAACATATTTTATCTTTTAAAAATTAGACTCTAAAAATACAAAACAAATTTGATGCCGTAAAGTTTAATTTATTTTTTTAATAATTGTAAAAAAAATCCGGGATAAACCCGGATTCTTTATTTTTACTTTGCCAAGTACTCTGCTTTTTGTATGAGGCTTATAAATTCAGTGCGATATCCAAATTTGTCATCGGCTTTTGCGGCTTTTGCATATTCGATGGCTTTTTTCCAGCTTGCATTTGCTTTATGTTCGCTGTTTCTTAATAACATACCGTACATTGCTGCTGCAGATGCTAGTTTGAAATTGTTACTTAATTTAGATTCAGGGTTTGCTTTCACTGCTTTAGTAATCAATTGGCTAGTGTTTTCATCTGGAGCTTTGTAGCGTAGTTTTAAGGTCATTAAATCGGCGGAATTTTTAAGTTTTCTGCTTTGATAGATTAACTCATCAACATTTCCGCTTTTTTCTCGGGTTCCTGCAGGAATTATTTCATATAGGGCTGTTACAGTATGTCCTGCACCAATTTCACCTGCGTCTTTTTTGTCATCATTAAAATCTTCATCATTCAATAAACGATTTTCATATCCGATTAAACGGTATGATTCCACCACATTTGGATTGAATTCGATTTGAATTTTCACATCTTTTGCAATGGTATAAAGTGTTCCCCAAAGCTCATCGGCAAACATTTTCTTAGCCTCCAAAATATTATCAATATAGGCATAGTTCCCATTTCCTTTGTTTGAGAGTTGCTCCATTTTATTGTCCTTGTAATTTCCCATTCCGAAGCCGAGAATTGTGAGATAAACCCCATCATCACGTTTTTCTTCAATCATTCGCACCAATTCTGCATCGCTGCTTGCACCTATGTTAAAATCACCATCAGTTGCAAGAATTACTCGATTGTTTCCATCTTGAATGAAATTTTCTTTGGCAATTTTGTATGCAAGTTGAATTCCTGCGCCTCCTGCTGTGGAACCACCGGCACTTAGATTGTTCAATGCTGCTTTAATTTTTGCTTTTTCGTTTCCTGGGGTTGATTGCAAAACCGCTCCTGCACTTCCTGCATAAACCACAATTGCAATTTTGTCTTCAGGACGTAATTTATCGATGAGAATTTCGAAAGAGCGTTTAAGCAATGGTAATTTGTTCGGACTATTCATTGAGCCGGATACATCGAGCAGAAATACTATGTTTGAAGCCGGAACATCCTCGTTTTCAATTTCTTCTCCTTTTAAACCAATCATTAATAGTTTGTGTTTTTCATTCCACGGGCAATCACCATATTCAAGATGTGATGCAAAGGGATGTCCGTCGGTTGGTTGAGCATAATCGTAATCGAAGTAATTGATTAACTCCTCTACCCTAACTGCGTCTTTTGGTGGCATTTGGTTTTGATTGATAAAGCGACGCACATTTGCATATGATGCTTTGTCAACATCAATAGAAAAAGTAGATAACGGATTGTCTTTTGCAGAATGAAAGCGGTTTTCTTCAATTAAACTATAGTCCTCAGTATTATATTGAATAGCTGGTTGTTCATATGCAGTGTATAAGCTTTGGCTTCGTCCTGCGTTACCTAATTTGTTGTGTTGTTGTGATATGGAAAAATTCATCGACATTTCTGCATCATTTTCATCAATACTTAATTCTTCAATAACCATTTCTGTTTTATCTGGTTTGATTACAATTGGTTTTAATACAAAATTGATGGTTTTATTATCATTGTTTGTAAGGATTAGACTTTGTGGAAGGGTTTTTTTGTATCCGCTTTTTTCGGCATACATTTGATAATGACCCGAGTTGAGATTTTTAAAACTAAAAACGCCATTTGAGTCGGTATTTGTTTTTGCAATAAGTTTTCCGGATTGCAATAAACTGACTTCTGCGCCGGAAATAGATTCTCCATTTTTGTTTTTTACCGTTCCGTTAATACTTGTCGCATATAAAGCGACTGTCAAAAAGCTCAGAAATAAAATTGAGATTGTACGTTTCATGATGATAAAGATTTTGGTTATACAAATTTTGCAGTTTAGATGCATTTGCTTATGAAATTCCATAACTCTTTAAAAAATAATTCGCAAGCATTTGAAAAAAATCACTAAATTCGTCCAATTATGAGGCGTTTGTTATCAAATATTTGGCAGGATTTCTGGTTTCTTTTTTATCCACAAATTTGTGATGCCTGTGGACAAAGTTTGAGGCAGCAAGAGACAATTTTATGTACCTCCTGTTTGGTAAAACTTCCGAGAACTGGTTTTCATAAGGACAAAGAAAATGAGCTTGCACAAGTGTTTTGGGGGCGGATTGAGATTGAGCATATTACTTCATTAATGTATTTTGTGAAAGGAAGCAAGTACAGAAAGTTGATCCATAAATTAAAATATCAAAAACGACCTGATATTGGAGTGTTCCTTGGGAAGGAATTAGGCTCAGAATTATATGCATCCAAATTGTTTGATGATGTGGATTATATTGTTCCTGTTCCTTTGCATCCTAGCAGATATAAGACCCGAGGGTATAATCAGTCTGAAAAAATTGGTGAAGGAATGAGTGAGGCAATGAAAATTCCGATGGATGCAGATAATTTTTATCGTGCAGTTGCAACAACGACCCAAACAAAAAAGGGGAGATTTGATCGTTGGGAAAATGTTGCAGAAGTATTTCAAGTTGAGGATGAAGCCTTGTTTAGAAATAAACACATACTACTCATTGATGATGTGATTACAACCGGAGCTACTATTGAAGCTTGTGCGCAACGACTATTGAAAATTAAAGGTGTGAAAATTAGTATTGCAAGCTTAGGTTTTGTTTCTGCTGGGTAAATAGCCCCTATGTTTGTAATGTGAAAGTTTCGGGAGTAATTTGTTAATATTGCCTTCCGAAACTAAAAAATAAAACATTATGAGCAAAAGTACACAATTAGATTTTAGTGGTCAAGATGTCTTTATAGGACTTGATACACACTTAAAGAGCTGGAAAGCAACTGTATTATGTAGGCGACACACTATACAACTGAAGTTCATCATCTAAAATTAGCAATTACAGAATTGTTTTGTCTTGTGGCTTTACCGTTATGCGTGCTACAAATGCGTGGAATTAAAATAATAAAAGCCATTAGAAAATTATTGATTATACCTAAATATCTTGATTTTAAGCAACCTTATTAGTTTTGGTTTCGTCTTTTTATAGTCTAGTCGTAATCTAATAAATTTAATAAAAACCAAAGTTATGAAAACAAAAACCACTGTTATTGAAAAATTGCTGACCATTTTGAGCCGGACTATCAAAAAAAACTGGATTATTCCATTGTTTATTTTATTTACATGTACTAGCCTAAATTTATTTGCTGCTGATTATTATTGGGTTAATGGTACAGGTGACTGGTCTGATTATGAAACCCATTGGGCTACGTCGTCTGGTGGTAGTACGATGCATACTTCTGTCCCGGGGCAAGTCGATGATGTGTTTTTTGATGCCAATTCGTTTGCTTCTGCAAATGCTACGGTTAACATTGATATGGAAGCAACCTTCCATTCTATGGACTGGACAGGTGCAACCAACACACCGGATATAATAGGTTCTAATAACATGAATATTTATGGTTCATTAACGTTTATCTCAGGCATGACCGCAAGCTATTCAGGAACAATGAATTTTTTGTCTGATAATGCTGGGAATACCCTGAATTTTGCAACTGATTCTGTGTTTTTTAACTCAATTCAGTTCAACGGAGCCGGGGAATGGACATTTTTATCGGATATGGACATTGCTCATGTGTGGGGAGGATTGTCTGTTCTAAAAGGTACATTTAATACCAATGGTTATGATCTCAGTGTGTCATGGTTTGATTCCTGGTCAACAGATAACAGAATTATCAATTTAGATAGCTCTACTATTACTTGCCAGAATTTAAATTTGTGGAATCTTTCAACATTGGATTTTAATGCAGGGACCTCAAGAATTAACATTACGAATAGTTGGCTTGATGGAATGGGGTTAACATATTATGATGTGAGTTTTCCCATGCAATGGATAGGGGAAGTTCAGATCAATGGAAACAATACATTTAATACACTTTATTTAAATGATACAAGTGTTACTGGTGTAGTGTTCCAGGATGGAAACACAAATACCATTTATGATATTAAATTTGGTGCCACCTGTGCAAACAGGAAAACCGTGAGATCAATGACTGATGGACAAACTGCCACCATAAAGAAAATTACCGGAACCGTTCAGGAAGATTATTTGAATATCAAAGATATTGAGGTAATTGGTGGTGCCAATTTTATTACAGATAATGGCGTGGATATGGGAAATGTTACTAACTGGACGATAAATTCTGCTTCACCTGCTGATTATTACTGGGTTGGGGGAACTGGGAATTGGAGTGACCCCGATCACTGGGGTGCTAGCAGCGGACAGTCATATCCTACTGGTAATACCTGTGTCCCAACGGATGTTGATGATGTTATTTTTGATGTAAATTCATTTACTGCTTCTGGACAAGTTGTAACAGTTGATGACATTGCATTTTGTAATTCTATGGATTGGACTGGTGTTGCCAATAATCCAGATCTGACAAGTGTATGGCCATCTGAATTAAATATTTATGGTTCATTAACTCTGGATCCGGCCATGTCTGTTAGTTATAGTTCGTCCATTTATTTTAGATCTTCTGATCCAGGTAATACCATTACAACCGCAGGACATTCATTAAATTCTGCCATTTATTTTTATGGAACAGGAGATTGGACATTACAGGATAATTTGAATGGCAGTTATATCTATCTTAACCAGGGACACTTTATCACAAACAATTATAATGTTAATGGTTCGGCATTTTATTCAAGCACAACCATGAACAGACAACTTGACCTTGGAAGTTCAATGTTAAATTTTACGGGAAGCTGGTTAATATATGACGGTACCAATATGTCATTAAACTCCGGTACGTCAACCATTGATATAAACGGAAATGTTTTTAGAGGGGCAGGTTTTACGTACAATGATGTGAATGTAAACTATGTTAATTATACGACGATATACGCTTCTAATATCTTTAATGTGTTGAATGTTGCCGGTTACGGTGGTTTAAAACTCGAAAGCGGAAAAACACAAACCCTTAATGACCTTATTGTTTCTGGAGATTGTTCAAACATCAAAACCATTCGATCACCCACTGATGGTGATTCTGCCACTATTTCAAAATCAGCAGGAACAGTTACTGTGGATTATGTTGCACTTCAAGATATAACTGCTACCGGTGGTGCAACCTTCAATGCCAATAACAGTATGGATAACGGAAATGTAACCGGTTGGAGTTTTACCTTCTTACCATCAACAGATTATTATTGGATAAATGGCACCGGAAACTGGAGTGACCCCACTCACTGGTCTCTTGCCAGTGGTGGTGCTCCAAACTCCGGTGGGTGTGTTCCCACACAGGTGGATAATGTTTATTTTGATGCCAATTCTTTTTCTGGTGCCTTTGAAACTATGACTGTTGATGTGAATGCAAGTTGTACGGATATGGACTGGTCGGCTGCTCCGATAAATGCAAATATGGCAGGAAATAATACCCTTTCTGTATATGGTTCTTTTGATATATCAGAAGTTACCAACTACTCGTATGTTGGTCCTTTGTATTTTAAATCAGACAATACAGGCAATATGATAAATACTGGAGGAGTAACTTTTAACCACAACGTTTATTTTGATGGTGATGGAGATTGGACATTACAAGATGATTTGTTAACCAATTCAGCAAATTACGAAAATATATTTTTTATTAAAGGAAGTTTAATAACAAATAATTTTGATGTTACTACTAGTTATTTCTATTCTTATTCTGGGGAAAACAGACAGTTATCTTTAGGGAGTTCTGTCATAACAGTGTATTCATGGAATATTAATAATGGAACTAACTTAACCATAGCTCCCGGTACTTCTACAATTAATGCTTCAAGGGCAAGATTCTATGGAGGAAGCCAAGCTTATTATGATGTCAATTTAACAAGTAATGTAGTTGTTAAAATTTATGGAAATAATGACTTTAATGATTTGGATATCTCTAATGCATCTCAAATAAAATTTGAAGGGGGTATGACACAAACATTCAATAGCTTAATAATTCCTTCAGGCACAGATTGCAATAATTATTTTGACATTGGAACATTGAATGCAGGAGCCGTTGCTCACCTTTCAATGCCTGCCGGTATATTTAATGGTAACTGGCTTAGAATAACAGATTTGACAGCAGGTGGCGGAGGAACATTTAATGCAAATAATAGTCTTGGTATTGGCAATGTTTCAGGATGGAATATTACGCCGCCTACACCTGTTACCCTATATTGGGTTGGTGATGGTGGTGATTGGAGTGATCCAAACCATTGGTCTTTGACATCTGGAGGAGCTTCTTATGGTTGCATCCCTAATAATCAGGATAATGTTTTCTTTGATGCTAATTCATTTTCAACTTCCGGTCAAATTGTGAATGTTGATCAGGATGCATATTGCAAAAATATGGATTGGACAGGCGTAACAAATACCCCTGATATTAGTGGCTGGTCAGAAATAAATGTAAATGGTTCTTTAACTCTCGTACCTGCCATGATCAATTCCTTTGGTGTTACCTTTAATCTATGTTCTTCCATTTCCGGCAATACAATAACTTCTGCAGGACATACCCTAAACAGTCTTGTTTTTAGTGGAGCAGGAGAATATACTTTGCAGGATAATGTGTCTTTATCAAGCAATTTTGTTTTTGATAATGGTACATTAAATACAAATGACATGGATATTACCATTAATAGTTCAAGCTTTGTTTCTAATTCTTCAAATACACGAACACTGAATATGGGAGCATCAACCATAACTGCTTCAAGCTGGATGATTAATGATACTGCAAATCTTTCGTTAAACACCGGAACATCTGAAATAATTATTAGCAATAACCCGTGGCAATTTGATGGTGGAGGCGCCACTTACAATGATGTTATTATTTATCCCAATACGTGGGGGGCTATCTATATGTACAGTTCCAATACATTTAATAATCTTATCATTCAACCGGGTGCTGATATAATGTTTGAGCCGGGGAAAATACAATATACAACGAATTTTGTAGCTACCGGAAGTGAAGGTCAATTAATTGATTTGTATACAATGGTATCTGGTGAAACGGCAGAAATCAATCAGACCGTGGGTGAATTTTGTGGTGATTATTTGAACATTCAGGATATGGTTGCTTTCGGAAATACATTTTATGCCGGGGAATACAGTAATGATCTTGGTAACAATACAGGATGGACATTTTCAGGTGTTGAAGCAAATAACCAGTATCCCGCTGCAATATGTGAAGATTTTACTGGTTCCGGCACGGTTGCAGGTATTGATCTGACTTTGCTGGAAAATACTATTGATGGCGGGAACGGATATATTCATACCTGGTATGAAGATGACATTCTAACCATACTGGTGCCTGATCCTACCAATGTCACAGTGTCGGATGGACAGATATTCTACGATCAGGTGGACAACGGAACATGTACAAATGTAGCAGAAGTAATATATACCGTAATGCCTCTGCCAACACTTAGTTTTGTGACAAATGATGTAACCTGTAACGGTGATGCTGATGGGGATATTGATCTTACTGCAAACGGAGGAAATCCACCTTATTCTTATAACTGGTCAACAACTGAAACTGCTGAAGATATTTCAGGATTGTCTAGTGGATGGTACACGGTTACCGTTATTAATAGCCTTGGGTGTCAGGCGATTGACAGTGTGGAAATTTATGAGCCTAGTGTGCTAACCATCTTAGTGGATTCTATCTATGATATAAGTTGCAATGGTTTAACAGATGGGGCTGTCTATACAACAGCTGCAGGTGGTACAGGTGCTTACAGTTATAACTGGACAAATACCGGACAAACAACAGATGATATAACAGCTCTGGCAGCAAATACTTATGATGTTACCGTGACAGATATGAATGGCTGTATGGCTGCCACAACATCAACGGTAAATGAACCGTCCTTGCTGACTATCACGGTAGATTCAATTTATGATGTGAGTTGTAACGGCTTAAGTGATGGTGAAGTTTTTACAACAGCTGCAGGTGGTACAGGTGCTTACAGTTATAACTGGACTAATACCGGACAAACAACAGATGATATAACAGCCCTGGCAGCAAATACTTATGATGTTACCGTGACAGATATGAATGGATGTACGGCCGCAACAACATCAACGGTTAATGAACCGTCCTTGTTGACCATCACAGTGGATTCAATTCATGATGTGAGTTGTTATGGTTTTAGCGATGGTAACATTTTTACAACAGCTGCAGGAGGTACAGGTGCTTACAGTTATAGCTGGACAAATACCGGGCAAACCACCGGAGATATTACAGCCTTGCCAGCAAATACCTATGATGTTACTGTGACAGATATAAATGGATGTACGGCAAGCATTATAGGGACAATTAATGAACCCTCCGAAATAAGCTTATCATTTGATACAGATAGTGCCACTTGTGGTTTTGCAGATGGACAGGCAACTGTATATCCTACAGGAGGCTCGGGTGTATATTCTTATTTGTGGGATGTAAATGCAGGTGATCAGGTAACACAAACAGCCACAGGCTTATCTTCTGGTATTTACAGTGTTACTGTTAATGATGGAGCATGTGATGCCATTGGAAACGTTGCTGTTAGTGAAATAGGTGGACCGGATATTACAGTTACTGCTGATACCACAATTTGTGTTGGAGATACTGTGATATTAGTTGCTTCAGGTGCTGATTCATTCGTGTGGACTTCTGAGCAGGATACTGTTTTGAATGATTCTGTTGTTGCCCATCCCGATTCAACGATAATGTATAATGTGCAGGGTACTACCGGAGGTTGTTCTGTGTTTGAAGCAGTTACTGTGAACGTTGATTATCCTGTTAGTGTTGATCTTGGTCTCGATACTGTGCTTTGTGCTGACCAATCAATTATCCTGGATGCCGGCGGAGGTTTCGATGCTTACTTGTGGTCAGATGGTTCTGTAACCCAAACTGTAATGGTCGATTCTACCGGTGTGGGTCTAAATGATGTTGAATATTCTGTTACGGTAACCAATGGTGCTTGTGAATCTTATGATACGGTGCTTATTACTTTTGAAATATGCACTAACATTACTGACAGCAAGAATGAGCTTGATATCAATATCTATCCCAATCCTACTAAAGCCACATTTTATGTTGATGTAAATTACCTTTCTGAAAATCTGAATGTGTTTGTTTTTGATACACAGGGAAAATTGATTTACAGGGATATTATTGTTTCAGACAACAGTCAGGATAAAAGATTTAACTTTGAAATATACAAAAAAGGAGTGTATTTCATTAGGCTGTTAAATGACAATGTGAATTATTTGCAAAAGATTGTTGTTGTTGATTAGGTGTTTTTGAAATAGAATTTTAAATATTGGGAATTTTAGTTTTTTCCTGCCCGTTTCTACCTACCTGCCGGTAGGTAGGCGGCAGGTGGACTATTTGTTTGGGTTTGATTTATATCTGTATTAGTAAAAACAAATCAAAACACAAAACTTTCGGATGCTAGTATTGACAGATATGAAATTTAGATTTATTTCCGTGTACTGAGGTATTTGTATATAGTTGACAACCCCTTAATGGTATCGTTACATTAGTTCGATAGTACCAATTGCGAATAAAAATTGCTGATACAATTGATTTTATTCTTTGTATCAACTTTAACTTATCATCAAAAAAATGGGGCGCTTCATCAGAAACTCCCCATTTTCATTTTTTAGGTTTGGTATTAGGTATTATTTTCCGCGTTTCTTATTGTCATCACTTGAGATGCTATCCCTCATTGATGTATCTGCTTGAATGTTTTTCATTTTGTAATAATCCATAATTCCAAGATTTCCGCTGCGGAATGCTTCTGCCATTGCTTTAGGAACTTCGGCTTCAGCTTCAATTACGCGAGCTCTCTTTTCTTGTGTCAGGGCTTTCATTTCCTGCTCATTGGCAACAGCCATTGCACGACGCTCTTCTGCTTTGGCCTGAGCAACTTTAAGGTCAGCATCAGCTTGGTCAGTTTGCAATCCTGCACCGATATTTTTACCGATATCAATATCGGCAATATCAATGGAAAGAATTTCAAATGCAGTTCCAGCATCTAATCCTTTAGAAAGCACTACGCGAGAGATATTATCAGGATTTTCGAGTACTACTTTGTGAGTTGCTGACGAACCGATTGATGAAACAATTCCTTCACCAACACGAGCAAGTACAGTTTCTTCTCCTGCACCACCTACAAGTTGTTTGATGTTTGTACGAACTGTTACTCTGGCTTTTGCAACTACCTGAATTCCGTCAAGTGCTACAGCTGCAACTGGAGGTGTATTAATTACTTTAGGATTTACTGACATTTGCACTGCTTCGAAAACATCTCTACCAGCCAAATCAATTGCTGTTGCCATTTTGAAAGATAAGTTGATATTTGCTTTGGATGCAGAAACCAGTGCATGAACTACTTTTTCTACATGACCTCCAGCAAGGAAGTGGGCTTCCAAATCATTTCGCTCAATTGATAAACCTGCTTTGGTTGCTTCAATCATCGCACGGACAATTGCTGCTGGCGGGACTTTTCTCCAACGCATGAAAATTAACTGGAGCAGCGAAATTCTAACCCCTGACACCAGTGCTTGAAACCACAATCCCAGTGGAATGAGATAAAGAAATAGCCATAGAAAAATAATGGCTCCACCAATAATTACAACATAACCAATTGTACCCATAAATTTATTTTTTAAGTTTTACAAAAATTTTATATTTTAACACTTCTGTTACAACAACTTCAGTTCCAGGGTCAATGAGTCCGCTCAATGATTCGGCATCAACATCAACTTCCCCAACACGCACTTTTCCCATTGGACCAAGTCGTGTGATGGTTTTTGCATGCTCACCGGGCTTAATACTATCTTCTTTAAAATACTCTACTTTTGAGTTAACGCTAGAATTCAGTGATAAGCGTTTCCATGTGTTTGATTTTAGAAAGAAGATGATTGAGAGAATCAGTAAAGCCAATGAAGATAATAAAACCCATACACCAACACTTGTTCCATGTTGATCAAATGCTAGATATATTCCTCCGCCTATGAGAATAATACCGCCGATACCGGAAATTGTTGTTCCCGGAATTACCAGCACTTCAAGCCAGATGAGCAATAAGCCCAACACAATTAGAAATATAATTGCTCCGATTCCCATTTATTGAATATTTACGTTTAGTCCTTTTTCAATTAATCTGTCTTTCAGTGGCCTTAATTTAGACATGTTTCCAATTTTGATGTCACATTTGCCATTATAATGTGTGATAAATGCGCATTGTTCTGCTTGAGTCATGTCGTGATTGCAAATTTCAACTAGGCATTCAATGACATAATCAAAGCTATTGAACTCATCGTTAAACAGCACTATGATATGCTTTTTGTCTGATGAAGATAGTTTGTCTTTTGCAGGATTGATATTTTCTTTTGCCTTTTTCACCATATCAACAAATTTAGTCTTTTTTTTTTTGTTTCAAAGTTTCTTTTCATATTATGAAATAATATTATATTTGCGGCTGATATAATTTCTAATTAGAATGTCATTATAGCGCACATAGGATGGGCATTTGAACATTAAAAAAAGATTGAAATGTCTAAAATAGTTGAAAAATTTGCAGAACTCCCAAAACCATTAAGAAAACCTTTATGGAAATATTGGCATAATAAAATGAATGAAATTGATAGTGATAATCAAGCCAATTTTATGAATTATGGTTATGAGAATCTTAATGGAGACGCTAAACTTGAACTGCAATAAAATGACGAGATAGATAGATATTGCATCCAATTATACGACCACGTTGTTAATAAAGCCGATATTAAAGGAAAAGTTGTGCTTGAAGTTGGTTCAGGTCGTGGAGGTGGAGCTTCATATAGCTCAAGATATTTTAAGCCAAAGTCATATACTGGGATGGATATAAGCCCAAAAAGTATCGAATTCTGTAATAAGTATTATGAAAATGTTGAAAACCTCAACTTTGTTTACGGTAATGCTGAAAAACTTCCTTTTAATGACAATATGTATGATTTTGTTGTAAATGTTGAGTCTGCAAGATGCTATAATAATCAACAAGCATTTTTAAACGAAGTGTATCGAGTATTAAAAGCTGATGGAAAACTTCTTTTAGCAGACATGATTTATCCGAAAGAAATTGAAAAATTTAAAAAAATGTTCAATAATGCTGGATTTAAACTAGTTAAAGAAACAAGCATTTCTGCTAATGTTGTTAGCGCTTTAGAAAAAGATTCTGCACGAAGAGAACATCTTATTGACACTAAAGCGCCTAAATTCTTACGCAGTTCGTTTAAAACATTTGCCGGAACATTGGGCACATCAAGATATAATAATTTTGCTACCGGTGTTTTTCAGTATTGGAGTTTTGTTTTGGAAAAATAGTTTATTTTTAAAAAATGGTTCTACCACGAATTTAATGATAATGCCGATAGTGAATCAGCCACATGGCTGATTCACTATCGGCATTATACCGGGATTTTCGATTTCAAAATGATATAACTTACAATTCAACTACATTTCCAACCACTAAAATAAGGATAATACCTTAATAATTCATATTTGTTTTTTTATATCTTGCAATTATGAAATCGCTTTATCCAGAATTTAGTATCGCAATACTTGCCGGCGGGCAAAATCGTCGTTTTGGCGGAAAAATAAAATCATTTATTGAAATCGATGGACAAACGATTATTCAAAGGCAACTCAATGTGCTGAAGGTTTTTACGGATGAAATTTTGATTGTGACAAATTCATCAGAAAGTTTTAAGACTTATGGAATTAAAACCGTGTCAGATATTTTCCCCAGAAAAGGTCCGCTAGCAGGAATTCATGCAGCATTAAAAGCAGTTTCAACAGAATGGCTTTTTGTTGTTGCTGGAGACTTGCCCGACATTGCTGCCGATGAAATTAGCTACTTGCATAAGCAGCTTAAAAAGCCGGTTGTAATGCCTGAAGCCCTAGGAAATATTCAAACCTTGCATGCATTTTATCATGTCGATTTAATTCCTGAAATTGAAGCAAAATTCCAATCAGATTTCTATTCAATTCGAAGTGTGACGGACAAATATACTAGCGGAAATCTCTTGAAAGCTAAAACTCCTGATACCTACCTAAATATTAACGATTATGAAGACCTCGAAAATTACAGAAACAAGAAAAATAGTTCGATTCGAAAATCATCATTCTATTAAAGTTGAGGATGTCGTTGCAAAAGAGTATGTCCTTAAACTCTATATAAATAGTAAGTTTTTTGATACGCTGTATTGTTCTGGTCAGGATGTGAAAGCATTAGTAATCGGACACTTGTTTGTTCATAAAATAATAGCTGAACATAATCAAATCACTAAAATTTGGCAAAATGGTGATGTAATTGAAGTTGAAACGAAACCAGAAGGATTGAATCTGTCCCGATTTAACAGAACAAAATATTTTGAACTTTCTGCTAATACAAGCCTTAAATTAATGCATAAATTTCAAACAAAAAGTGATGCATTTCAAAAAACTGGGGCGATTCACGCTGTCGCCTTGTCTGATAGTTCGAAAATCCATTTGTTTTCTGAAGATATTTCCAGAAACAATGCGCTCGAAATATTAATCGGAAAGATTTTGACAGAAGAATTTTCGGCACATGATAAAATGGTGTTGTTGACGTGTCGGGTAACCAAACAAATTGTGCAATCGCTTGCAATGATTAATGTCCCGTGGATTGTTACTAAATCAGCAGTAAGCCATGCTGCAATTGACATTTGCAAACAGAATAACATCGGACTCATCGGTTTTGCACGAAAAGACAGCATGAATTATTATCATTTTCCAATTTGAAATTTATGATTCTCAGACCTTTTTTGCTCGTGCCGGAAAGCGAAGATCTGAGTAAGAATGCATATTTCTTTAGCTAACTTTTGCATTACTTTTTCTTACCTGTCAAGCTCTTTTCAGTTCATCTTTGCGCTACTTTGCTCCTTTGCGAATCTCTGCGTTACTTTTCCCTGCGTGTCAAACTCCTTTTAGTTTCCCTCCCCGTCTAACTTTTTTTTTCTCCTTTGCGTTACTTTTTCTTACCTGTCAAGCTCTTTTCAGTTCATCTTTGCGCTCCTTTGCTCCTTTGCGAATCTCTGCGGTACTTTTCCCTGCGTGTCAAACTCCTTTTTTATTCAGGTTTTTTAAAAGTGTTGGCATGTGCGGTAGAAAGTAAAGTCTTAAGTTAAATTGAGCACACAAATTAGACATTTATCATTAATCCATCAATCAAATATTTAATCTGAATATATGAAATTTTTTGTATTTTTATCAAAAACACAAAAATATGCAGATACATGACATTCTTGCAAAATATGAAGCCTCGCCCGATCAGCTGCTGAACATTTTGCATGACACTCAAAACCATTCAGCCCAATCTTATATTTCTGAATCTGATATTGCGGCAATTGCTAAATATATTAACACTACCAAAGCCGCAGTTTACGGTCTTGTGGAGTATTATTCTATGTTCAGCTCGCAGCCCCGAGGGAAATATGTCATTCGAGTTTGTAAATCACCAATTTGTCGCATGTTGGGAGGGCAGGATATCCTTAATTCCATCCAATCTGCATTAAATATTCCGATCGGAGGTACCGATGAAGAAAAGTTGTTTACGCTTGAAGTCTCTGAATGTCTTGGGCACTGTGATAAAGCTCCCGTGATGATGGTGAACGACGAATTGCATACGAATCTTACACCCGAGAAAATAGATTCGATACTTAATAAATACCGGCAAAAAAAATCTAAAAATCATGATTGAAACAAAAATAGCATTAAAAAATGCAGGAAAAATTGCCCCTGAAAGTTTTGCGGAATATAAACGTGTCGGAGGATTAAATGCGTTTCAAAAAGCACTGAAAATGGAACCGCTTGATGTATTAAAAGCGATTAATGACAGTGGATTGCGTGGACGTGGAGGTGCTGGTTTTTCAGCAGGATTAAAAGGCAAGTTTACAGATGAAAGTTTGTGTCGCTATTGCGGACAAAAATATATTATTTGCAATGCAGATGAAGGAGAACCCGGAACTTTTAAAGATAGGGCGATTATGGAAAACGATCCTCATCTACTTATTGAGGGCATATTGGTTGCTGCATGGGCAATTGGTGCAACAAAAGGTTTTATTTATATTCGTGGTGAATATACCGACTCTATCCGAAAAATCCAGCGTGCTTTGGATAATTATTATGCTGAAGGTTGGCTAGGCAAAGTGTTTGATGCCGATGATGAGTTTAAACTCGATTTGGAAATCCGATTGGGTGCCGGTTCTTACCTTTGCGGTGAAGAGTTGACATTGATTGAATCCCTTGAAGGAAAACGGGGATATCCAAGAATAAAACCTCCCTTTCCAGCTCAGCATGGATTATGGCAAAAACCAACCCTTGTTCATAATGTGGAAACCTTTTCACATATGCCGTTTATTGTCGAAAATGGCGCGGATGCATATCGAAAATATGGAACAAAAGATTCTCCCGGAACAAAGATTTTTAGCATAAGTGGAGATGTAAATAACGCAGGAAATTATGAAACCGAAATGGGTGTCAGCTTGCGCGAATTAATTGAAATTGCCGGTGGCATGAAAGATAATGTACCAGTGAAAGCAATATTAGTTGGGGGGGCAGCCGGATCTTTCCTCTCTGACGAACATCTTGATATTCCGTTATGTTACGACAGCATAAAAAAAATCGGAGGTGTGTTTGGCAGTGGCGCAATTATGGTGCTCAATGAAACTCGAGATCCTTTGGAATTCATGGCGGATATTATGGAGTTTTTTAAACATGAATCCTGCGGGAAATGTATCCCGTGTCGGGTGGGCACCGCTCAACTTGCTTTAATGGCACAAGAGTTGAAAACAACGCAAGCTGTTAATCAAGAAATCATTTTAGATAAAATGCAATTCGAAGCAGAATACATTGCGGCAAACTCACTTTGCCCGCTCGGGGCATCTCCGATTATTCCGATTTCCAGTTTTAATCAACACCTTAGGGACAAAATCTAATTTATCATGGCAAAGCAAATTCAAATACAGATTGATAATAAAACAATTCAAACTGAGGAAGGTGAAAATCTATTGCAGGTTGCACTTGATAACAATATAAAAATCCCGCATTTATGTTATCATAAAAAACTTTCTCCAACCGGTGCATGTCGCCTTTGTGTTGTGAAAATAGAAGGACAAAAAGGGCTCGTTATGTCATGTACCGTTTCCGTAAGCGATGGCATGAAAGTAACTGCCTTTGATGAAGAATCTGAGGCAGCACGAAAACACACCTTAGAGTATTTATTGTCTGAATACAATCCTGAAAATGACGGTTCCTATCGGGATGAGGTCATGGAATTGGCAGCACAATATAATATCGAAACGGAAGCAAAACGATCAATTCCGGATATTCACTCTATGATTCCGACTAAAATTGACGATTCGTCGCCCGTTTTAACTTACGATGCATCAAAATGTATAAAATGTTTCCGTTGCATAAAAGCCTGTGATGAAGTGCAGGGGAAAAATGTTTTGTCTTATGCCGAAAGAGGTTTGACATCCTATATCGTTGCCGGAAACGGAGTGTGGAACGAATCGGAATGCGATGGCTGTGGAGAATGTGTGCAAATGTGTCCTACCGGAGCGCTGATTGAAAAACCGCATCGTGATGAAATAAAATTAGATACACTCGAAAAAAAGGTCAAAACCACTTGTCCTTATTGCGGGGTCGGTTGTCAAATTGAATTATCCGTAAAGGGAAATAAAATTTTGCGTTCGGATGGCGTTGAAGGCGTGTTGCCTAACGATGGGCGACTTTGTATCAAAGGACGTTTTGGTTACGATTTTGTTAGCAGTAAAAAGCGATTAACTCATCCATTAATTAAGGAAAATGGAGAGTTTAGAAAAGCCACATGGGATGAAGCAATTTCACTTATTGCCGAAAAATTTAACGGGATAATTGAAAAACATGGAAATAAAGCTTTGGCAGGATACGCATCTGCAAAATGCACCAATGAGGATAATTATATTTTCCAGAAATTTGTTCGTATGGCATTCGGGAATAATAATTTAGATTATTGTACTCGATTGTGTCATGCATCAACCGTAACAGCCATGCTGAAATCTATTGGTGACGGTGCCGGAAGCAATTCCATTGAGGATTTTGAAACAACCGATTGTCTGTTTGTTACGGGAAATAATATTATTGAAACGCATCCTATCACAGCAACATATGTGAAGTCTGGGGCAAGAAAAGGACAGAAAATTATTGTTTGCGATCCGAAATGGACTCCCTTGGTGAAATATGCTACCCTTTGGCTGCAACAACGTATCGGTACAGATGTTGCACTTTTGAATGGAATCATTCGGCAAATCATTAAGGATGACATGATTGATAGAAAATTTATCGAGAATCGTGTTGATGGAGGAATGAATGCATTTGAGGAACTCAAACAACTCGTCGAAAAATATACGCCCGAATACACAGAAAAAATTACTAATGTACCTGCGGATAAAATTACTCAGGCTGCTCGAATTTACGCCGGAGCAGATACCGCAATGATTGCTACGGGAATGGGAATGAGCCAGCAAACTTCTGGAACAAACAATGTCTTTTCATTGATTAATATGATGCTTATTTCCGGACAAATTGGGCGAGAGCGATGTGGAATTGATCCGCCGCGCGGACAAAATAATGTGCAGGGAGCAACTGATGTGGGCGTATCTCCCTTGGTGTATCCTGGATACATTCCAATAGCTGATGATGAAAATCGAAAGCGCATTGCTAAATTATGGAATACCGATTATGAGTTGCTCTCGGGTGAAAAGGGACTGTCAACGGTTGAAATTATGCATGCTGCTTATCATGGTGATATTAAAGGCTTATTTATTATGGGCGAAAATCCTATGGTTACCGATCCTGATTTGAATCACACCCAAAAAGCCATTGAAAAACTTGACTTTATGGTGGTTCAGGATATTTTCCATACCGAAACAACCGAATTTGCAGATGTGATTTTGCCCGCTGCCTCCTTTGCTGAAAAAGACGGAACCTTTGTGAATTCAGATCGTCGTGTATTAAGGGTGCGTAAAGCAGTTGATGCGCCCGGAGAAGCTCGTAGCGATTGGGAAATAATTCTCGACATCGCAAAGGCGATGGGGAAACCGATTGGAAACTATCAATCTGCAAACGAAATTTTTGAAGAGATTGCTCTGGCAACTCCCATCATGCGCGGAATTTCTTATGATCGTATTGAAAGACAGGGAATTCAATGGCCTTGTCCAGATGAAAATCACCAGGGAACAAGCACATTATTTCTCGATAAATTTAATACGCCAAATGGGTTGGCGAAACTTTTTCCCGTTGAGCATGTCGAAAGCAGCGAACAACCCGATGACAAACATCCTTTTATTCTGAACTCAGGGCGTATTTTGTATCAATTTCATTCTGCTACTATGTCGCGAAAAAACGATTCGTTGAATGCCTTTGCAGATGAATCCTATGTGCTTATCAATTTTGTGGAAGCCGATCGGCTTGGAATCAAAAATCACGATAAAGTACGATTGTCAAACAGTAGGGGAGAATTGGAAACCTTTGCAAGGTTGACAGATGAAGTGGCTGTCGGAGAGTTGTTTATGCCATGGCATTTTGCAGAGGCACGAGTAAATCGACTAACACGATCTGATTTAGATCCGTATTCTAAAATCGCACCTTTTAAATTAACAGCAGTAAAAATCGAATTGTTAAAATGAAGAAAAAATCTATTTTTTTAAGTCTCGGACTTGTTGTCTTTCTTTTGATAATATGTAATTCATGCAATCCTAACAAGGAGGAGAATCAGATTGTAATTTTTCATGCAGGGAGTTTATCTGTTCCTTTTCAGGAAATTACGGCAGCTTATCTTGTGGAAAACCCGGAGGTTAGCATAAAAACTGAGGCTTCCGGATCGGTGGATTGTGCTAGAAAAATTACGGAATTAAATCGAAATTGCGATATCATGGCTTCTGCCGATATTCGTGTGATTGATAAGTTTCTTATTCCCGATTATGCCGCATGGAATTTGCCCTTTGCAAGAAATGAAATGGTAATTGCCTTTACTGATAAATCCCGCGAAAGCGATAAGATTAATGCAAATAATTGGACGGAAATATTGTTTGAAAATTATATTATTTACGGTCGATCAAACCCGCATGCAGATCCTTGTGGTTATCGGACAGTTTTACTTTTACAATTGGAAGCAATTCGTAGTGGAACCCCGCAGATTGTTGATTTGCTCAAAAAAGATAAAGCATACGTGCGTCCGAAAGAAACCGATTTGTTAGGATTGCTTGAAGCACATGCAATAGACTACATTTTTATTTATAAATCGGTTGCTGTTCAGCACGATTTGAATTTTATAACTCTTTCTGATTCCGTAAATCTTGCAAAGCCAGAATTGAATGAGTGGTATGCAAATTCTACCACTTATATTCATGGAAATCAACCCGGAGATTCTGTGGAAATGATTGCTGAAGCAATGGTTTATTCGCTGACGATTCCAAATAATGCTGAAAATCTTTCGCTTGCTGAAGATTTTTTGGCATTTTTACTGCATCCTGAAAAGGGAATGAAAATCTTGAAAAATCTCGGACAGGAACCAATTTATCAAGATGAGAAAATCTTAAAACAACTGAATTTGAAATAGTTACTATTATGAAAAAAATTGCATTAGTACTGCTTGTAGCTGTAGTTTTTGCGTGTCAATCACCTCAGGGAAATGAGGAAATAGTAAATGTGAATAATGATAGCATTGAAACCAATGATTTTTATGATGATACTCCACAAAAACAGCTTGAAAGCGATTTTTCAATTCAAATCAGTGGTGAAGTCGCAAGTGAAATGAATTTGGATTTGTCAGATTTTCCGCAGCGTTCGGTCTTGTTTAAAGACACTCGGCTTTCTGAGCAAGGAGGCGAATTTGTGGGCGCTTATGAATTTCACGGAGTGTCATTGTATGACATTCTAAATGAAATTAAAGTGGAGAAAGCCAATGAAGCGGATTATTCGCCGATAATTGATTTGTATGTGATTGTTGAGAATGATAAAGGCGAATTTGTTGTCTTTTCATGGGGGGAAATCTATTATGCGGCCAATCAGCATCAGATTATCATTGCAAATGCAGTAAATCCGATTGTCCCATCGAAAACAAAAGATCAATGGTCTTTGCCTCAGAAAACTCAGCTAATCCCTGCCTTGGATTTATTTACTAATCGCATGATTGAAAATCCGATAAAACTCAGCGTTCATTCATGCACCGGTGAATTTCCTGAAATTCCCGAGACAGAGCCCTTGTTTGCAGAATCATTTGAATTGTATAATGCAGGAGAATTTGTCCGTGAAATCAAAACATTTGATGAAGACATTACAACCCAGCGCGTTAAGAATATCTTTTACGGTAGAGGTCGTGGAATTCACGGGATCACTGATTTTGAAGGGAAATGGCTAAAAGATGTTATTGCAACAGATTATACGTTTAATGCAGAGGCGCTGAAGCACGGAATTTTCATTATTGCTTCAGTGGACGGATACCGTGTGGTTTTCTCATTCTCTGAAATCATGAACAGAAATGATCAGTCTGAAGTGATGATTAACGACAGGGGAGATGTAAACGGCGGTAAATTTCGCTTATTTGTTCCTTCTGATTTTTTTTCAGACAGAGCCGTTAAATCAATGTCTAAAATTGAATATAGAAATTTGACTGACAAATAATGCCGAGATACAGCAACATAGGTTTTAATGCAATATTTGCTTTATTGGGTGCGCTGGTTTTATTATTCATTGTTGCCCCTTTAGTCTCTATGTTTTTACACACGGAGTTTCCCGCAATGATGGAAACTGTCAGAGAACCGGAGGTGCAGGCAAGTATTAAAGTTACTTTGTTGAGTGCTGGTTTTTCCACCTTGTTTTTTGCGGTGGCAGCCATTCCTTTTTCATGGTTATTGGCAAGAAAAAAATTTGTTGGTAAAACGTTTTTGCAGGTATTGATTGATTTGCCGATTGTGATTCCTCATACTGCTGCCGGAATTGCTTTGTTAGGTTTTGTTTCACGGGATACTGTCCTTGGACAAATGGCTGAATCGGTAGGTTTAAGTTTTGTGGGTAGTCCGCTCGGAATAGGACTTGCAATGGCTTTTGTCAGTATTCCCTTTTTGATTAATGCCTCACGGGATGCATTTGCAGCCGTTCCGAAACGTCTTGAGTTGACAGCAAGAAATCTTGGAGCATCGCCGTTTCGTTGTTTTTTTACTGTCTCATTGCCGCTTGCATGGCGTGGGGTGTTGTCCGGTTTAATTATGATGTTTGCTCGTGGAATGAGTGAGTTTGGCGCAGTGGTAATCATTGCTTATCACCCTATGACAACGCCCGTTATGATTTTTGAACGCTTTACAAGTTACGGCTTAAAATATACGCGCCCTGTTGCTGTTCTGTTCATTATTGTCGCACTGGTAATTTTTTATTTATTACGATATTTTGCAAAACCAAAGCATGTTAAGCATACGGCAAATTAATAAAACGCTTGGCGATTTTTCGCTTTCGGATATTTCTATAGATATATCCCTTGGGGACTATTATGTTGTTTTGGGACAGTCTGGTGCAGGAAAATCCATGTTGCTTGATGTGATTGCAGGGATAAAAAAAGCAGATTCCGGTATAATCGTGTTTCGTGACCAGGATATTACAAAACAATCCATGTCTGAACGAAAATTTGGAATTATGTTTCAGGGAGATTCTATTTTTCCGCATAAAACAGTGAGTGAAAACATTGCATATCCATTAAATCATTTGAGCAAATCAGAACGGCAAGAGGAAGTTCAAAAGCTTGCAAAAACCTGTGGTGTTGATAATTTACTGTCGAGATATTCAGACAGCCTTTCAGGTGGAGAAATTCAGCGTGTGGTTTTGGCTCGAACCCTTGCCATGAAACCTGATATTATTCTGCTTGACGAGCCTATGCGTTCGCTTGATCAGCATTATAAATTTCAATTGCAAAGTTTGTTGAGAAAACTTAATCGCGAAGGGCAGACTTTTATCCATGTCACGCATGATTATCAGCTTGCTTTGGCTTTGGCTAATAAACTCGGCGTTTTGCATCAGGGAAAATTGATACAATCAGGAGAAACTCATGCCGTTTTTAATCATCCTGCTAATGCGTTTATTGCTGCATTTACCGGAGTGAAAAATTATTTTGAAATTAAAAATGCCGCACATCAAGCGGAAGTTAAATTGTCAGATGATATTTACTTGTCTGTCCCTGAGGACTTGCAAAACAAAGACAAACTGCGGATTGTCATTGCTCCAGAGAACGTTAATGTTTCGGCAACGGAAGTGAAGCCTCACGGAATTGTGTTTGATCTTTTTAATGATCAAAGTGGAGAAATTCTGGTTGTCCAGTTAAAAACAATTCGCCTGTATGCCTTGAAAAAAACAGCTTTAAATTTCTCAGTAGGACAAAACGTGCAGATACAAATTTCAGATTATAGCATGACAGCATGTGATACCACTTAAAAATTAAAAATTCCGGTATAATGCCAATGTAGATTCAACACCGATAGGCGAAGCAAAGTGTAGCATATCGGTAGTTTTGAATGACAATCGGTAAAAACCAAGCTTTTACATTTTTAAGCTCAGTTGTTCTGAACTTGGTATGAAACAAAGGATTAAAAATATTTTTAAAA
This sequence comes from Bacteroidota bacterium, assembly GCA_034658655.1. GTDB lineage: Bacteria > Bacteroidota > Bacteroidia > Bacteroidales > ML635J-15 > JAQIBY01. Next base: position 28,544 of record JAYEFQ010000026.1, on the reverse strand, counting down.
TAATTACGATGCACTTTTAGATTTAAATGAAGGTTTAGCAAGTTGCGTTTTAAGATTGTGAGAAAATTGTTTAAAGTATGTGAATAGATGTTGATACTTGTACGCATAGTCGTTTATAACCGTTAGTAGCGGCTATCCCTTGTGTTGGTAGTGTGTGTGTTATTTATACGAAAATTAAAAGTTATTTGAATGATAGTTATATTAAATGATAATTATAGCATATTAATCAAGTATAAATCACTCTAATTCAGATATTTAGATATTATGTAGTTAAAAGTAACTTAAAATTAATTGATTTATTCGTTACTAACCGTTAGTAACGGCTATCATCTTATTTAAACTGTTATATAGAGTTTATACGAAATAAAAAACAGTAATTTAAAACTCTAAATTTATGCGATATTTATTATATATATTAACTAGAAAAGAGGATTTATACCGAACTGCTAGCAAGTTGCTTAATTTTTTTACTTCGTTCAAAATTTTTACCAAGTTACATTCTAACATGTACTTAGCCATTTATTAATTAAAACTGCAGGTATTATGCCGATGTAGAATCCATCACATGGCAGATGCAAGAAATAAAATGAATTATATCGGCATTTTGATGTTTAAATCGGTATTATCCATTTCCTAAATTTCATTCATGAACAGGAATTGATTAACTTTGTATATTGTATAGTTTTAAAATAACATGAAGATGAAACAAACAATTCCATATTTTCCTAACCTGATGATGATAGGTGGAAGTTCCAAAAACAGCGGAAAAACCACTTTAATTCGTAAAATCATTGAGCATTTTGCTGATTTGCCGATTATTGCAGTAAAAGCGGTCTTGTACGATGATGAAGGCGATTTTCAAAGGCATTATCCCGATTATAAAGACAAAGATTTCTTTGCAATCCGTGAGCGAAAAGCAGTGAATAAAGATTCTGGTCGCTTTCTAAGTTCCGGTGCCAATCAGGGATGGTTTCTTGCGGCACATACAACCGGTGAGAAACAATTTCTAACTCACTTGCAAACAATTTGCGAAACTGGACAACCCGTGATTTTGGAATCAAATATTTTGCGAAAATTCATCCACCCGAAATACTATGTCATGATTGTTAATTCTGAAAAGCCCATTAAGGATTCAGCTCAACAATTTATGCATTTAGCCGATACGGTTTTGCGCTCAGACGAGGAAAGAAATGGCTTTCCAGAAATGTTAAGCTGGAAGAATAATGAATGGAAAAAAACAATCAAATGATAAGTTTACAAGCAGCATATACGCATTGTCTTGCGGCAATGAAGTCTATGGATACTGAAAAAATCCGTTTTGATTCATCACTCGGGCGGGTTTTGGCTCAGGATATACGTGCAAAACGAGATATGCCGCCTTTTAATAAAGCAGCGGTTGATGGGTATGCCTGTATAGCGCCTCAGACTGGACAAAAACTTACTGTGATCGGGCAAATTGCTGCCGGTGCCAATAAACATTTCGATATGAAAGCAGGGGAGACCGTTTCGATAATGACAGGAGCTCCCGTTCCTGAAAATGCCGATTGGATGGTAATGAAAGAAGATATTGAGCAAATTTCTGATAAGGAAATTGTGATTAATCATCCCGGTAGGAAATCCAATATTGCAATGCAGGCTGAGGATTATAAAATGGAAGATATTTTGATTTCTGCAGGTACTGTTATACAAGCACAGCACATTGGTTTGATGGCTGCTGAGGGATATGTGAACATTCTGGTGTCAAAATTGCCACGAGTACAAATTGTAACCACTGGCTCTGAATTGGTAGAGCCCGACAAAACGCCGGGTGCTTCGCAAATTCGAAATTCCAATGCATGGCAGCTTAAGGCGCAGTTACAGGCAATTGGCATTCAGGCTGATTACTCGGGAATTGTCGCCGACGATAAGAGGAGCTTAAATACGATTATGGAATCTTGCAGTCGGTATGATTTATCCATTTTTACCGGAGGTGTTTCCATGGGAGATTTTGATTTTGTACCGAAATTAATTCAGGATGCCGGTTATGAAATTATTTTTCATAAGATAGCCGTAAAACCTGGAAAACCGACATTGTTGGCCAAAAAAGGAAACTCTGTAATTTTAGGATTGCCAGGAAATCCAATTTCTGGTTTTATTCAGTTTATTTTACTTGGAAAACCTATGATTTATGCGGCTTGCGGTGCTAAAATTTCGAATATAGATTTAATCTTGCCGATAGGGGAACTTATTGTCTCAAAAAAGTCAGATCGTGATAGTTGGATTCCCGTAAAAATTATTAAAAACGAATTATTTCCTGTGAAATATAATGGCTCTGGCCATCTTGCAGCATTAACGGATATCGACGGATTTGCATGTGTTCCGGCAGAAAAAATTAATATAGAAAAAGGAGAATTTTTGCATGCAAGATCAATATAATCGAAATATTAATTATTTGCGAATTTCTGTTACCGACAGATGTAATTTGCGATGTGTTTATTGCATGCCACCAGAAGGAATTCAGACATTTAAGCACGAAGACATTTTGTCTTACGAGGAAATGCATGATATTACCGTTTATCTTGTAGAAAAAGGCATTAATAAAGTTCGTTTAACCGGTGGTGAGCCCTTGGTTCGCCAAGATATTGACAAATTAGTTGAGATGTTGTCTGCGATTCCCGAAATTACCGATTTAAGTATGACAACAAACGGCATTTTGCTCGAAAAATTTGCTCATAAACTCAAATCCGCAGGCTTACAACGTGTCAATGTGAGTTTGGACAGTTTAAATCCTGATCGTTATCGGAAAATTACCCGTGGTGGCGATGTAAATCAAGTGTTACGAGGAATTAAAGCAGCGCAAAATGCAGGACTTAATCCCATAAAAATCAATATGGTGCGAAATCAGCTTACGCTGCCTGAGGATGAACTTAAATTGCGAGAATTTTGTCAGAAAAATGGACTCGAATTGCGTTTTATTCAGGAAATGAATCTTAAAAATGGGACTTTCACTTATGTTGAAGGCGGCGATGGTGGAAATTGTAAAATTTGCAATCGATTGCGTTTAACGGCAAACGGATTATTAAAACCTTGTTTGTTCAGCGATTTAGCATTTGATGTCCGAGAAATGGGAATAGAAAAGGCATTGGAAATGAGTTTGAAACAAAAACCTAAGGCAGGCAGTAAAAGCATAAAAGGACATTTTAATCAAATTGGAGGATAAGATGACAAAATTTTCACATACCAATCCTAAAGGCGAAGTGCACATGGTTTCTGTTACCGATAAAGCGGATGTTTTGCGAAAAGCCGTAGCAGAAGGTTTTATCCGGTTAAATACTGATTGTATCAGTGTCATATCGGAAAATAAATTAAAAAAAGGCGATGTGCATGCATTGAGTCGTATCTCAGGAATCAACGGCGCAAAAAAAACGTCTGAACTTATTATTTTGGCACATAATATTCCCGTACATGGCGTGGAAATGGAAGTAATTCCTGAATCGGAGGGAATTTGGGTACGGTGTACTGCACAAAGTTATGGTAAAACCGGTGTGGAAATGGAAGCTCTTACCGGTGTTTCTGTCGCGTTACTGAATATTTACGATATGTGTAAAAGCATTGATAAGCAAATGGAAATTGGTGCTATTCATCTTATTGAAAAAACTAAAAAAACTAAGAAAGCCTCTAAATAATATGCAAAATCAAGAATTAAATGTATTGGCTGTTTCCTCAGCAAAAATCCGTGGTAGAAAATTTGAACAGTCTGAAATTCAATTGCAACCGGGCGGGGTTATTGATGATGTGCATTTCGGCTCTAAGTATCGTCAGGTATCGCTTTTGGGTGCAAATCGAATTGAAGAACTTAAAAGCTTTACGGGAGCTCCCGATTTTGAATACGGTGCATTTGCTGAAAATATTTTTTGTTCTTATTTGGATGATTTGCAGGTGCAGCCGCTTGATATATTTCGCATTGGCGATGCGGTGTTGGAAGTCACTTCTATAGGAAAACCCATGCATAAAACGGTGACATTGGTCGGACATTATGTGACTCCACATTTTGCTGTATTTTGTCGAGTTTTAAAAGCCGGAGTGGTGCGTGCAGGCGATTCGATTGAATGGGTGCCGAAAATTTTTCGCGCCAAAATTATTACACTTAGCGACAGGGCTAGCGCAGGGGAATACAAAGATCAAAGCGGACCACTCATTGTGGAGCAATTAGAGAACTTTTTTGAAAATAAGAAACTCCGTTTTTCTGCAGATTCGCGAATTATCTCTGACGATGCAGATCAACTGAAACAACTGATATTTGATTCAGGTTCTGATATAATTATTACAAGTGGTGGTACAGGAATATCCAATCGCGATATTACTCCTGATGTCGTTCGCCCCATGTTAGATATGGAAATTCCCGGAATTATGGAGTTTATTCGAGTGAAAACCTCCGAAAGCAATCCAAACGCCACATTAAGTCGTTCTTTGGCTGGGGTACGTGCGCAATCACTGGTTTATTGCCTTCCAGGGAGCCCAAAAGCTGTCGGTGAATACATGTGGTACATTTTAAAAAGCTTGAAACATGCCTTGTGGATGCTCAACGATTTAGACGGACATTAGATTTTGTAATTGATTTTTTGGGCAACTCGCCCCTGCCCACAAGCATTCCCAGCGAACGGTCTGCAACCTATAGCTTGCTATGCAGTTTTTTTTGTTCATTGGCTGCTCGCATGAGTTTCCTTCGGTCACTATGCATCAGCCGTTCACAAGAAAAAAACCGCAAAGCAAGGCTGCCGGTTTCCGCCCTGTTGCAACATCCTACATAATTTACAAATTGATATATCACACCCAACCTGACATGTCGCCTGAAATTAACAATGCGAGGTTTCGCCTACAGCAGTTAATTAATCATCCCCAACCTGACAGGTCGCCTAAAATTAACAATGCGAGGTTTCGCCAATAGCAGTTAATTTATTCTTGCGGACCTGTCAAGTTGGGGAAAACAAACGAATAATTTATCGTTGAATTAAAATTTTCCCACCATATATTGCATTGGTTTTATCTGTTACACGATAGTAATATAAACCAGCTGCATAATTCGAAACAGACAGTTTTACCTTTGTTTGATTTACATTCGTGAAAATTTGAATAATTCGTCCGTTTGTATCGTATAGCTCAATGCGTTGAATGTTTTCATTTGAACTGAAATGAACAAAATTGCTTGCCGGATTTGGATATGTTGAAAACTGATCGCTTTCCAAAATTTCATCAGAAGTAAATACATGAGACATATCTCCAATGGTATTAAATACTTCATTGGTGATTATCGGCAAATTATAGTCAAAGTATATTTTTGCCTGGTTTGTAATTTCTGTATTAATTTGATTTCCCTGATTTTGATGGATTTTGAATTTTACATATCCATGACTCTCTACTTCATTTGTATTGCTGTCCGGCAGGTTAATATCGTTAAAAGTCCAGCGAATTGAGCTTGCATTCGGAAAATCAATGCTGTAGTTATGACTGGCACTTAGTGGTTGAAAACTTTCAATATTTAGATAATTAGAAATATCGTCAATAATAATAACTCGTTGAGCCAGTGCTGTTCCTGTATTTTGGAAACGAATTTTATATTCTAAAACTTGCGTAGAATCAATGAAATGCCCACTTGCTATGCCTTGTGGGATAACCGATTTGTCATTAGGATCGTAGGAGTTAAACACTTCTTGGCAATCAATTTCCACGAAATTATCTAAATCATCTTGTGGATAGTTTAAAATAAATCCGCTGGAATTATTTGGAGAACCACATCCTTCAATCGCAGCATTAGGGTGACTGTTTCCAGGGTGTCCGGGTCGTTGGTCGGCTTCTAAGCGTAGTGTCGTTCCCGTTGCAGTGTAGCATAGCTCCATCGTTTCACCGCCATTAATTTGAAAATTTCCGGTTTCAACCATAACATCATCTTCAAACATTCGATATTCAGATGTGCCATTCATATTGCCATCTCCTAGGTCTCCGGTATTTGTAATGTAAAAGCAAACTTCTGTATCATCTACACATTCACCTTCCACTGCAATGCTTGAGCTATCCCATGCAGGATCAGGGTCGTTGCAACTGGAGTCAGGATAAATATGTGCTTCAATGCAGGCTGTTGTTCCCATTAAATCTGGTTCACAGGAGTACTCAGCCTGAAAAGCAAATCCACCATTTTCCATGATGTCAATATTTCCAATGTCAAAGTGTAATATTTGTCCGTTTTGTTCAATTAAATTTCCGCCGCTGAGATATGTCAGATTCTCGTCTAATAAAACGGCTATTTCAGCATTCTCTGCTAGCACGCTACCGGTGTTTTCGTAATGAACTTGAATGTATGTTGTTTGACAAATTATCGGATTGCTCATATTAATATCAACTTCCATGTTTGGACAATAATTATCTGAAATGTTGGCAAAATTTATGTTGCTAATCGTATCACCACCTTCTGCTGTAATTTGATAAGTCGGTGGGTTGTCTGGATGTAATTGTGTCCAGTTTTCATATAGTCCAATTTGTTGGATATCAAAGGTTCCTGGTGGTAACCACATTCGGTAATAGCCTGTGTCGTTTGCAAAACCGTATATTGGTCCTGGTGTCGCACTAATTAAGATGTTTGACATTGGAAATTCATCGATATCAAATACAGTGTTTTCATTCATGTCAGCAAAAATTTTCCCTTCAAGCAGACTGTAATTTTCTGGATAATCAAAAAACTCTATAGACCATGAAAATAAATAGCCATCATCCGATGTCCAATTGTCGCTAATCATGAGTTCCCATGTGCCGTTTAATGGACAGCCGAAGAGGTTTGCAAAAGACTCTGAAGGTGCATATGTGCCTGATGGCAAGGTTGAAGCGCTAGAGGCAGCTTCTGTAAATGTAGGTAGTGAGGGATAATAACTCCAGCAATAATCGTAACCCACGCCGGCAACAGAATTTGAATCTACATGACCATTATCAACCGGTTCGCCAAGATACGTACCTCCTCCTCCTTGTGTTTGTAAGGTGGTATATTGTCCGTTCGGGCAATGTAGCTCAATGATTAAATCGCCAAGGTAACTGTGTTCTAAGTTTGCGCATAAACTTTCAATATCTGTTAATGCATCAACGGTTTGGTTATCATTATAGCCGCTTACCTCTATTGGGGCATAGTATGATACTCCATCGCCATCAGGAAGGGAAACCGTGTCATTAAATTCATGTAAAGCCTTCGTGTTTTGTGCAAAAACAAATAGGGGTGTAAGGCTAAGGATAATTATCAGATGTTTTAATTTCATAAGACGTACTTTTTATTAGTTGATAATGGTATATTTATTTAGTGTTCGTCCATTTAGTCGGAGTCTGATTCACAAAGTTCGAGTTCAAAGCCTGTCCCGCATTTAATCGGGAGCTTGTGAAGTATTTAAAATCAAGGAGTCCGCCAGCCGGCGGATGACTGTTTTAAATACGAACATAACGCAGAAATCGGACTTTATGGACAGACTCTATTTAGTGTCTATTACATATTGTATAAACGTAATTAATTTTCAAAACGTTGCTTTTAGTTTGTGGTTTGTTGAAATTAATATCAAAAATCACTGTTGTCCGGTAAAAATATAATGATGAACTAAAATTAATGAGATTCCTCACCGCTAGCCAGCGGTGAGAAATCTCTAAAGTTTTACCGGACAACATGATCAGAAATTAACAATGCGAGGTTTAGCCTACAGCAGTTAATTAATCTTCCCCAACCTGACAGGTCGCCTGAAATTAACAATGCGAGGTTTGACCAATAGCAGTTAATTAATTTTTGCGGACCTGTCAGGTTGGGGAAAGTGTGATGTTTTTGATTTTAAAATGGTATGACCTGTTAATGGGTTAATATAACTTGCCCCGTTTTAACAAGTAGGCATGAAGTACTTCTGAAAAATCTTTACGGATATCAGCTTCCACAAAATCGATATTAAATTGTCCGCAGCGATTTTTTAATTCGGTAAACATGCGTTTTGTTTCATTCTGATAATGTTCGCGAACTTCGTTTGGATTGAGTTTTAGTTCTTTTCCGCTTTCTAAATCCACAAAACGATGTGGGCGATTTGAGAAATTAAATTCATGTTCCAATTCATGATCAGTAACATGGAAAAGAATGACTTCATGCTTTTTAAACCGCAAATGTTGCAAGGCAGAAAACAGCACGTCGGGGTCTTCTTCGGTAAACATATCTGAAAAAATAACAACTAACGAGCGTTTATTAATCTGCTCGGCAAGTATATTTAATGATTCAGCTGCACTGGTTTTTACTTTTGCCGGTTGAAAATTATCTGATAATAAATTACGAAGCTCATTGTAAAGATGAGAAAGGTGTACGGAATTCAGGCGAGCATCGGTGTGTAATTTTATGCTTTCATCAAATAAACTTAATCCTACAGCGTCTCGTTGTCGTTTTAGTAAATAAATAAGTGCTGATGCAAGATAAACAGAATATGATATTTTATTCATACGCTCTGCTTTTACAGGAAAAAGCATTGACGACGACGTGTCTATAATTATATGTGCCCTGAGATTGGTTTCTTCTTCGTATCGTTTTACGAAAAGTTTTTCGGTGCGGGCATATAATTTCCAATCAATATGTTTTGTTGATTCGCCTTTATTATAAAGCCGATGTTCTGCAAATTCCACAGAAAATCCATGATACGGGCTTTTGTGCAATCCGGTAATAAATCCCTCTACAACTTGTCTTGCAATGAATTCCAGATTGTCAAATGCTTCAAATTGTTGTATGTCTTTGAGGTTTTTCACAGCATTCGTTTTTCAAACAACGAACTTAATGAAAATTTATGAGATAAACAGGCAAAATTATTTTCCTTTTCGAAAACTAAAAAGCCGTTTCGGTACCATGTGTCCTGCTGGAATTTCGTGTTCCTGACTTGCGTATCGAATATCTTCGATAGTGTAGAATGCATTCGGATTATATTCGTGAATAAGATGTAGCAATTTATTCAATCGCTTGCGTTTACAGGTGACATAGAGAATGTGAACATCTCCGTATTTTCCTTGTGCATCAACAAATGTAATTCCAAATCCTTCATTGGTAATATTATGTATTAGGTTTTTTGCATTATGTTTGGTGATAATTCTTACTCCGACTTTTCCAATAGCGAGTTTTTCTTCAATATACATTCCAACATAATTTCCTGTTGCAAAACCTGCTGCATAAAAAATGTAATTAATCCAGTTGTCGAGGTTTCCCATAATTTTACTGATGGCAATAACCCAAATGAAAATCTCAACAAAACCGAGTAAGGGGGCAAGTGTTTTATAACCTCTGTTAACTAGGATGATGCGCATGGTCCCTATACTCACATCTAATATGCGGGCAACAAAAATAAACAAAGGGATAAGTACCCATGTTTGCCAATCGAATGCAATTAATGTCATGTTGTTTCTCTTTTAAATTTACCGCAAATGTAATTATAATTCGATATGTTTTACATCATTATTTTTACGCTTGAAAGATTGCTAAATATGTTTATTTTTGTTGAAATCAAAAATGTACTTAAATATTTAAAAATTAATAAATTATGAGAAAACATATTTTTAATGCAGGTCCATGTAAGTTGTCTGATAGCTTATTGGAGAATACGTCTAAAGCAATTTTAGAGCTTGATAATACTGGGCAATCTATTTTAGAAGTTTCTCACCGAAGCAAAGAATTCATGGCAATTATGGATGAAACAATCGAATTGATGCATGAGGTGATGAATATTCCTGATGATTTTGAAATTCTATTTCTTGGTGGTGGTGCGTCAATGCAGTTTGCCATGATCCCTTATAATTTTCTCGGTGAAAAAGCTTTCTACTTAAACACTGGAACATGGTCTGCTAAGGCTGTGAAAGAAGCTGCTATGTGGGGCGATGTTTTAGAAGTGTCTTCAAAAGATAAGGAATTTACCTATATCCCTAAAGATTATGATATTCCTGCAGATATGGACTATGCGCATATCACAACCAATAATACGATTAAAGGGACTGAAATATTGAATGATATTGATTGTCCAGTTCCATTGATCGCTGATATGTCATCCGATTTCATGAGCCGTCCTGTTGATTTCTCAAAATATGCAATGGTTTATGGTGGTGCTCAGAAAAATGTAGGTCCTGCTGGAGCAACGTTTGTCATTATCCGTAAATCAATACTAGATAAAGTGGTTGATCGTCCGATTCCAACTATGTTGAAATATTCAATTCATGTTGATAAGGGATCCATGTTTAATACGCCTCCATGTATCAATATTTTTGCTATTCGTGAAACCTTGAAATGGGTTAAAGCTAAGGGTGGAGTTGAAGCAATGGATAAACTTGCACAAGAGCGCGCTGATTTGCTTTATAATGCAATTGACGAAAGCAATATGTTCAAAGGAAGCGTTGCTAAAGAAGACCGTTCACGAATGAATATTTGCTTCATTATGGAAGATAAATATGAAGCATTACAAGCTGATTTTATCAAATTTGCTGGGGAACGTAACTGTATTGGAATTAAAGGTCACCGTTCAGTTGGTGGATTCCGTGCTTCTACTTATAATGCTTCTACAATCGAAGATGTTGAGGCACTTGTACAAGCAATGAAAGATTTCGAGAAAGCAAATGCGTAATTATAACATATTATAAAATTTAAATGAGCTGTCTTTTGACAGCTCATTGTTTAAAATATTAATGTCATGAAAAAAATATTAGTTGCAACACAAAAACCTTTTGCTCCAGAGGCAGTAAAAGGGATTGAAGCGATTGTGAAAGAAGCGGGATATGAATTTATTTTGCTGGAAAAATATGCAGAGCAACAAGATTTTGTTAATGCAGTTGCTAATGTTAATGCAATCATTATCCGTTCAGATAAAGTAACCGCTGAAGTGATTGATGCTGCAAAAAATCTGGAGGTTGTCGTTCGTGCAGGTGCAGGATATGATAATGTTGATTTGGATGCTGCAAGCAAGAATAATGTTGTGGTTATGAATACTCCCGGTCAAAATTCCAATGCTGTAGCGGAACTAGCACTCGGCATGATGGTATTTATGGCTCGTGGTGGATTCAATGGCAAACCCGGTACTGAGTTGAAAGAAAAAACAATCGGAATTCATGCTTACGGAAATGTCGGACAACATGTTGCGCGCATTGCTAAAGGATTCGGAATGGAAGTTTGTGCTTTCGATCCGTTCATTGAAAAATCTGCAATTGAAGCAGACGGTGTTAAGGCAATGGATTCTGTTGAGGAATTGTATAAATCATGTCAGTATATCTCTCTACATATCCCGGCAAACGAAAAAACAAAAGGTTCAATCGGGAAAGCACTTCTAGGTTCTATGCCAAAAAATGCTTGTCTCGTAAATACTGCGCGAAAAGAAGTGATTAATGAATCAGAATTGATGGAGTTTATGGCTGAGCGTGAAGACTTTACTTATCTTTCAGACATTGCACCTGATTGTGCAGATGAGATTGCAGCAAAATTTGAAGGTCGTTATTTCTTTACTCCAAAGAAAATGGGAGCTCAAACAAAAGAAGCAAATGTGAATTCTGGTATTGCAGCTATCGAGCAAATTGTTGCCTTATTTGAAAAAGGAGACAAAACGTTTCAAGTGAATAAGTAAAACTCGTGAGATGCGTTGTTGCGTTCCGAAAGTTTTCTGGACGCGTAGAGGCGTTAATGTAATTTTAAGATGAAGTCAATAATAAAATTGATAGAAAGCAAATGGATTTAGTTACTTCTTCACGAGAATTAAAAGTTTACAAAGTAGCATATAAGGCTGCAATGGAAGTTTTCTTGCTTACAAAAACCTTTCCTGAAGTGGAAAAGTTTGATTTAACAAGTCAGATTAGAAGATTGTCACGTTCAGTCGTAAGTAATATAGTGGAAGCATGGCGTAGAAGAAGGTATCCTAAAAACTTTGTTAGCAAATTGACAGAGTCCGAAACCGAAGCAGACGAAACACTTTTGTGGTTAAATATGTCTTTGGATTGTAATTATATTTCAATAGAAGAGCATGCTAGGCTTTCGGATAAATACGATTATATATTAAGCATGTTAGTACTTATGATTAAAGATAAAGATAAATGGTGCTTTTGAAGACTGATTAATCGCATCCACGCTGGTTCGCATCTACGCATCTACGCAAATATAATAATAATTATGATTAAAAAAGTAAAATTATGGCTATAATCAAACCATTCAAAGGACTACGTCCTCCACAAAATTTGGCTGAGGAAGTTTCTTGTCTCCCTTATGATGTGATGAACTCAAAAGAAGCTGTTGAAATGGCTGAAGGTAAAGAATATTCATTTTTGCATATTACTCGTGCGGAAATTGATTTGCCCGAAGGAACAGATGTTCATTCAGAAGCAGTTTATGAAAAAGCAGTTGAAAATTTCAAGAAGTTTCAAGAAAAAGGCTGGCTAAAGCAAGATGCAGAAGCAAAGTATTATATTTATGCTCAAACCATGGACGGTCGTACTCAGTACGGACTTGTCGGTAGTGCTGCATGTCAGGATTATAAAGACGGTGTTATTAAAAAACACGAATTAACACGTCCTGAAAAAGAAGAAGATCGCATGGTATTAACACGTTATACACGTGCAAATATTGAGCCTGTATTCTTCTCATATAAAGCCGTTCCCGAGATTGATGCAATTGTTGAAAATATTGTCGAAAATGAAAATCCGGAGTATGAATTTGTTGCAAAAGAAGACGGATTCGGACATGCATTTTGGCCAGTGAACAATCCGGAAAGCAATAAACAGCTTGAGGCGCTTTTTGCAACCAAAGTTCCTGCTACTTATGTTGCTGATGGACATCATAGAACGGCTGCTGCAGCACGTATTGGTGACGAATTTGCTGCAAAAAACCCAAATCATACTGGTGATGAAGAATATAACTATTTCATGGCGGTGCATTTTCCCGATAATCAATTAAAAATCATTGACTATAACCGTGTTGTAAAAGATTTAAACGGTCTTGATCCAAGTGATTTTCTGAACAAGCTGAATGAAGTGTTTGAAGTGGAAGATATGGGCGAAGATATTTATAAGCCTGCAAAACTTCATGAATTTAGCATGTACTTAGAAGGAAAATGGTACAAATTAACTACACGCCCAGGTAATTATGACGATAACGACCCAATCGGTGTTTTAGATGTTACCATTCTTTCAAATCTTATTTTGGATAATTTGCTTGGCATAGAAGATTTGCGCACCTCAAAACGCATTGATTTTGTTGGTGGAATTAGAGGCCTAGGTGAATTGAAAAAACGCGTTGACGGCGATGAAATGAAAGTTGCATTTGCATTGTATCCTGTAAGCATGAAACAATTGATTGACATTGCTGATACAGGGAATATCATGCCACCAAAAACGACGTGGTTTGAACCAAAATTACGATCTGGCTTATTGATTCATAAATTGGATTAAAGACAGGAGTTATACCGATTGTGATTCAAAACTACAGATATGCTACGCTTTGTCTCGCCTATCGGTGTTGAATCTACATCGGCATTATACTTGCAATTTTGATTTTAAAATGGTATTAAGTGTTATCCTTAGGGCTTAGCAATTTTAGAATTAGCACTAAACAAAATACAGAAAACGTCAAATTTCTCGAAGATTTGGCGTTTTTTTTATGTGTTGTTTGTTTTAAAATATTCCATAATCAACTGAGCTTTTGCTTTCCCAATATGTTTTGCAATTTCTGCTTCATTAGCTGCCTTTATTTTCTTTAATGAACCAAATACTTTAAGTAATGTTTCAGTGGTTTTTCCTCCAATTCCTGTAATATTATCTAACTCTGATTTTATGAAATCTTTACTGCGTTGATTACGGTGAAATGTAATCCCAAAACGATGCGCCTCATCGCGGGCATGCTGTATGACTTTTAGTGATTCGCTATTTTTATCTAAATATAGTGGAACGGAATCATCCGGAAAGAAAATTTCCTCTAAACGCTTGGCAATCCCAATTATGGCAATTTTACCACGTAATCCGATTGCCTCTAACCCTTCAACTGCTGCTCTAAGTTGTCCTTTTCCTCCATCAATAATAATCAGTTGAGGTAAGCTTTGATTTTCTTCTGTTAGCCGAGTGTAGCGACGCATGATAATCTCTTTCATGGACGCATAATCATCAGGACCTTCAACCGTTTTTATATGGAAATGGCGATAATCTTTTTTGCTCGGTTTGGCATTTTTAAATACAACACAGGCAGCCACTGGATAATGACCCTGTATGTTCGAATTGTCGAAACACTCGATATGCACGGGTTCTTCTGTGAGATGAAGGTCGGTTTTTAATGTTTCCAGAATACGCTTGGTATGTCGCTCAGGATTAGTATGCTCAATCTGCTTGTGTTTATCCAGCATGAAATATTTTGCATTTCGCATGGATAAATCAAGTAAATGTTTTTTATCTCCTCGTTGAGGAATAAGAAAATCTAAACTTTTAATGCCGAATGCCGGCTTAATCGGAACAAGACATGTTGTTGATGTTGAATTAAGTTTCGTGCGAATTTCGTGTATGCCTGTCGAAAGCAATTCTGCCGTGTCTTCTTCTATACGCTTCTTAATCTCTATACTATGTGCTTGTATGATTGCTCCATTAGCAATTTTAAGATAATTGATATATGCGGTTTGCTTATCTTCTACCATACCGAATACATCCATATTATGAATTTTCGGATTAACAATGGTGGATTTTGCCTTGTAATTTTCAATCAAACTTATTTTTTGTCGCATGTTTTCGGCGTCCTCAAATTTGTAATTTTCAGCAAATTCCTGCATAAGATTTTTCAAATATGAAAGAACGCTATTCAAGTCTCCTTTAACGATGTTGCGAATTTGCTCAATATTGTTCAGATAATCAGATTCGCTTTGTTTCCCTTCACATGGAGCTAAGCAATTTCCCAAATGATACTCCAAACAGGCTTTGAATTTTCCACGATTAATATTGTCTTCGCTGAGTTTGTATTTGCAATTACGGATGGGATATAGTTGCCGAATCATATCCAATAAAGTGCGAACTACCTTTACGGATGTATAAGGTCCGAAATACTCTGAACCGTCTTTAATTACATTGCGTGTGAGATGAACTCGGGGAAACTCCTCATTACGGATGACTATCCAGGGATAGGTTTTGTCATCTTTCAACATGACATTGTAACGAGGCTTATGGGTTTTAATCAGATTGTTTTCCAAAAGGAGGGCATCTGATTCATTTTCCACGACAATTGGCTTAATATCAACAATTTTTTTAACTAGAACACGAGTCTTCCCACTGTCGTGATGTTTGGTGAAATAAGATGATACCCGCTTTTTTAGATTTTTGGCTTTTCCGACATAAAGCAAATTATCGTTTTTGTCATAAAAACGATATACTCCAGGCTTTTCAGGCAATGTACTCACCAGTGTTTTGAGCTTGATATTTTCTTTTTTCTTAGCCAAATTTGATTTTTGATAAAAATAGCGGATTTTTTGAATTAAAACAATTTGCGTTTATAATACATAAATGTATATCAGGGCTAAAGCCCAATTGTGTTTTTTTATCCTATAACCCCCGACATAAATGTCAGGGTTAATTGACTTTAGATGAATTAAGCATATGATGAACCCCGTCGTCGGGGTGAAAAAGTATGCGAGACAAAATGGGCTTTAGCCCTGCCTATACAGTTCGTAAAGTTCATAAAGTACTCACTTTCAACTTTATGAGCGTTACAAACTTTCTACTTTTTATACTCGTTTCATTATTCCCACTCAATTGTTGCAGGTGGTTTTGAGCTGATATCATAAACAACGCGATTAACGCCACGTACTCGATTAATGATTTTGTTTGATACTTTGGCCAAAAACTCATAGGGCAAATGCACCCAATCAGCTGTCATGCCATCTGTGGATTGCACTGCTCGCAAAGCAACAACTTGTTCATAGGTGCGTTCATCGCCCATCACACCAACTGATTGAATGGGTAGCAACATTGCTCCGGCTTGCCAAACATCATCGTACAATCTGTCATCTTTAAGACCTTGAATGAAAATGTCATCAACTTCTTGCAAAATGCGTACTTTGTCTGGTGTAATATCTCCCAAAATCCGAATACCGAGTCCGGGACCTGGGAAAGGATGACGTTTTAAAATATTTTCTGGAACATCAATGGTTTTTCCGACACGTCGTACTTCGTCTTTAAATAATGAGCGTAAAGGTTCAACCACTTTCAAATTCATTTTATCTGGTAAGCCACCCACATTGTGATGGGATTTTATTGTGACAGAAGGCCCATTAACCGAAACAGACTCAATGACATCAGGATAAATTGTTCCTTGTGCCAACCATTTTACGCCTTCAATTTTATTGGCTTCTTCATCAAAAATATCAATAAATTTGCCACCAATAATTTTTCGTTTTCTTTCAGGATCTTTTTCGCCTTTTAGTGCTTCGTAAAAACGTTCTCGCGCATCGATACCGATAACATTTAACCCGAGATCTTTGTACGAATCAAGCACCGATTCAAATTCATTTTTTCGCAACAAACCATTATCGACAAAAATGCAGGTTTGATTTTCCCCAATGGCTTTATGTAGCAATATCGCAGCCACGCTTGAGTCTACACCACCTGATAATCCAAGTACAACTTTATCGTTTCCCAATTGGGTTTTCAATTTCTCAATAGTTTCCTCAACATATGATTCTGCTGTCCAGTCTCTTGTGCATTCAGCAATATGAATGATGAAATTTTCTAAAAGTTGTTTCCCTTCCTCAGAGTGATATACTTCAGGATGAAATTGAATGCCGTAAGTTTTTTCATCTTTAATTTGAAAAGCTGCAACATTTACGTCTTCTGTGGAGGCAATAATTTGAAAATTATCAGGAATGCTATTTATCGTGTCTCCATGTGACATCCAAACTTGATTTCCTGGTGTCATACCGTTTAGCAAGGGATGTGTTTCGTCCATTTTTACAAGATGCGCTCTGCCATACTCGCGAGAGTTTGAAAATCGAACATCTCCTCCATAATGATGTGATAAATATTGCGCCCCATAACAAACTCCCAGCAATGGATATTTTCCTTTTATTCCTTCAAGTTGAGGTACCGGAGCCCCTTTATCTAATACGGAAAATGGAGAGCCGCTTAAAATAACCGCTTTGATTTTATCGTCATTTTTCGGAATTTTGTAAGCAAAAGGGTGAATTTCGCAATATACATTCAGTTCGCGTACTTTTCTCGCTATCAATTGAGTGTATTGTGAGCCAAAGTCGAGGATGATGATTTTTTCGTGCATGTTGTAAATGTTTTGGCAAAGATAGATTTTTTCAAATAATATCCCTTTGAAATGAGATAGAATTTTACGAATTATAGAATTAAAATTTGTATGAAAATCCGATGCTTAGCATTTCTTTAAATTGTATGGCTTTTGTTATTTTATCACCATCTCTTACTCGTTCACCATTTTCGAGAGTATATACAGGGATGTCTATATCATGATCGTAAATAAGGTGGGTTGAAATGCTGGTTGATAAATACTTAGTTGCTTTTAATATCAGTATGAACTCCCAATCTACATCAATATTTTTGGGATTATTTAAATAAGAAGAGAACAGTTCGATTTCATTATTCATCACAATGTTTTCATGTAAATTTGCTTTCCATTTTGCTGTGATATAACCCCCAAGTTCTCCTTTGAAACGTTGGTCTGCTTCTAGTCCATAGTGGGTTTGGTCAATATTTACTGTGTCCCAAACGACAGTTGTTTTTACGGAAAATGGAGAAAGCATGAGTGTGAGATTTTTGTTCGGCTTGTAATCCATACCGAGTGATGAGACAATGTTTCCTGGAGATAAAAATGTCGAAACCGGCGTTGAGTCGTTGGGATATCTATATCCGTTAAATAATTGAGATTTCACATTTACCAATCCAGAGTAATACCATTTTTCAGAGGCATTTAATCCGAATTTAGATTCAAATTCAAATTTATCTTCATTTTTTCTGAGCGATTCATATCCTGACTTTAAAACACCGTATTTCCATCGTGCATAATTATCCCATGAGGTGTTTTCACTTTTATATTTTGCACTCAAATTTAAAATCCAAGTTGCACTAATTGAGCTTTCACCTCCTTCAACCCAGTTTGATAAATATCCCTGATTCACGTTAAGTGTCCCCTCGCCTCCATGTGTCCATTTTCCTTTATTGATAGTATCTGTAACAGGGAGACTATCAGACGCAGCAAAACAAGGCATTGAAATTGCAATGGTTAAACTGATTAAAATTAAAACATTCACTTTCATATTCATCGCTTTATGTTGAGTGCAAATTTAGTTTTATTGTATAAATATTGCAAAGTGATAACAGAAAGCTTTGATTTTTCGTTTCACTTTTGTATTTTTGTTAATATGAATAAAAATAAAAATGCTTAAAGTAATCGGCATAAGAGCTAAAGATGTGTATCGCAACATTAAAAATCGTGATGAGTTTTATTGCGATTCCCGCCAATAAGTGTGAAAAATAATCATTTGTTAAATTTTTTTTAAAAATAAAATATTATGGAAATTCCATTCTCAGAATCTTATAAAATTAAGATGGTTGAGCCTTTGAGCAAAACTACACGCGAACAACGTGAAAAGTGGATAAAAGAGGCGAAATTTAATCTTTTTAATCTTAGAAGCGAACAAGTTTTTATTGATTTGTTGACAGATAGCGGAACCGGAGCAATGAGTGATAGACAGTGGTCTGCTATGATGATGGGCGACGAAAGCTATGCCGGTGCCCGTTCATTTTATGAGTTAAAGGATAGCATTGAGAAAATATTCGGATTCCCCTATTTTCTACCAACTCATCAAGGTAGAGCTGCTGAAAATGTATTGTTTTCTGTTTTAGTGAAAGCTGGAGATATTGTTCCTGGTAATTCACATTTTGATACCACAAAAGGGCATATTGAGTTTCGTAAAGCAAAAGCTGTGGATTGTACTATTGATGAGGCTTTTGATACTGAAGTAGAACATCCTTTTAAGGGAAATATCGATCTAAATAAACTGGAAAAAGTACTGAAAGAAAATCCTAAAGAAAAAATCCCGTTTATTTGTGTTACCGTAACTTGTAATTCAAGTGGTGGACAGCCCGTAAGTATTGAGAATTTAAAAGCAGTTTATGAATTGAGCAAAAAGTACGATGTCCCCACAATGTTTGATTCTGCACGTTTTGCCGAAAATGCGTATTTTATCAAGATGCGCGAAAAAGGGTACGAAAACAAGTCGATTAAAGCTATTGTTAAGGACATGTATCAATATGCCGATATGATGACAATGAGTTCCAAAAAAGATGGACTCGTTAATATCGGGGGTTTTATTGGCATGAATGATAAAGAATTACACCGTCAATGCAGTACTTTTAATATTATGTTTGAAGGATATATTACTTATGGAGGAATGGCAGGTCGTGATATGAGTGCACTTGCTGTTGGACTTGATGAAAGTACTGAGTTTGATTATCTGGAAACTCGCATTAAACAAGTTGAATATCTCGGAAATAAATTGATCGAATACGGAGTGCCTGTTCAGCATCCTATTGGTGGACATGCTGTTTTTGTTGATGCTGCTAAGGTATTGTGCAATGTCCCGAAGGAACAATATCGGGCACAAACACTGGGTGTTGAATTGTATCTTGAAGCCGGAATTCGTGGTGTTGAAATTGGCACTTTATTGGCCGACCGTGATCCGGAAACTCGTGAAAATCGTTATCCCGATTTAGAATTGCTTCGATTGGCTATTCCACGTCGTGCATATACAAATAATCATATGGATGTAATTGCTGTGGCACTAAAAAATGTGTTTGATCGTCGTGATAAAATTACAAGTGGATATAATATAACTTGGGAAGCACCAATTATGCGACACTTTACGGTTGAATTAGAGAAAGCATAATATACAAATTCTAGGAAATAAAAAAGGGCTGTCTAAATTTTAGACAGCCCTTTTCGTAAATATCTTTTTTAAGTTTTACGCGTATTTAAATCGTTTGATTTTACGAGTTGCAGTTTTCTCAAATTCTGTTGCATGCACAACAATTGTTTGTAAGCGAGAATGTTTATTTACTTTAGAATTAACAAATTGCTGTAATTCTTCACTTAATTCATCTAGCTTTTTTTCAACAATTGCCTGAATATCATCTTTAAAATTTTGGAATTTATCTTCGATTTCTGATTTGTCAAAATGCACTAATGCAACAAGTTTCCCTTTACGCTCAACCACAATCGATTCGGTAACAAAAGAAAAGTTGTTAATCAAAGATTCAATGTCTTCAGGATAAATATTTTCTCCGTTTGAGCCGAGAATCATGTTTTTTGATCGACCTTTTAGAAATAAATTGCCGGCATTATCAAATTCGCCCAAATCTCCAGAACGGAAATAACCATCGCTTGTGAAAACTTCTGCTGTTAACTCAGGATTTTTATAATATCCTTTCATTACGTTTGGTCCTTTAATGAGAATTTCTCCTGGAGTGCCACCATGTTCTCCGTTAGAAATTTTGATATCAACACCTTCAACTGATGGACCGGTTGATTGCAGGTTTGTAAATTCTGGATTGCTTCCGGCAGATAGTGGAGCTGTCTCAGTTAATCCATAACCGATTGCATAGGGGAATTTAGCATCCCGTAGGAATTGTTCCACTTTTTTATCCACTTTCGCACCGCCAATACCAAAAAACTTCAAATGTCCGCCAAAAGCTTCATAAATTTTCTTTCCCGCAATACGGTGTAAAAGAAATTGAATTGGTCTAATTTTATATAAGGCTGTAATAATTCCGCCTTTTTCAAATTTTGCGAACACTTTTTTCCGTGTCACTTTCTCAATAATCAATGGAACAGTTAACATGAATGTCGGTTTTACCCGTTTCATTGCAGGAAGTAAAACCGTTGCAGTAGGTAGTTTCCTTAAATAGGTTACACATGAACCGTTCAGTGTTGGAAGCAGCAACCCTAAGGTGTTTTCATAGGTATGTGCAAGAGGCAATACAGATAAAAAGCGGTCGTTTTCATTTCCAGGCTGAACAATATCTCCCTGAATGGTATTTGTAATTAAATTACCATGAGTAAGCATCACAGCTTTTGGGGTTCCGGTTGCGCCAGATGTGTATAAAATAGCAGCTAAATCATCTTCGTTGACAATAGACATATCATAGGCTTTAGCTTCTTCTGAATGCTGCACATCTGATAAAATATTGTCCAGTACAATGCGCTCTTTAAGCGAATTAGCATTTGTTTTATGGACTTTCTCCATCAAACGTTGCGAAGCAAAAATTGCTTTTGACTCGGAGTGTTCTAAAATTGTGTCGATTTCATGTTGTTCCAATTCAGCAATCATTGGAACGACAATTGCTCCCATACTGACAATTGCAAAATAAGCAATTCCCCATTGAGGACTATTTGCAGCAAAAACTGCTACTTTGTCTCCGGGTTGGATGCCATGTTTTTTCAATCTGACCTGATTCGCCTGTATAGCTTTGTGCACTTCTGCATAGCTCAAATAAGTTTCTTGGTCGAAACCAAGGGCTGAACGGTCCCCAAATTTTTGTCGATTGTTTTCCAGCAGTGCCGGAAAGTGCATCGCACTTAAATTTTGTCTGTTTTTCATAAAATATCCAAACTTAAGACAAAGAACGTTAATTTTTAGTTAGCCACCAAATTTATTGCTCTTTGTTTTTATTAATTCTAAACAAAAATTAGCCTAATATGTTGAATCTCATTAATTTGAAATTCGTTATTTTGTTTTTAGCGGACATTAGTGTTTATTATTATAATTTACTGGGTTACTGTGATTTGTAATTTATTATTTTGTAACAATGTCTAAGTGGTTGTTAAGCTTATTTCTTAACAACCACTAAATGAAAGGTATTAATTCGCAATAATTATTTTGTGTTGCGATTTGTTTGTTTTATCTGTTAAAATTAAAACATACATGCCATCTGCTAAGGAAGACAAATCAACAGTGTGTTCAGTTTTCCCGTTTTGTAAATTGAGTTCACCATTTTTTATGAGTGTTCCGGTTTGATGGAAAATTTGGTATTGAATTGGTTTCGCGGAATCTGACTCAATTAAAATATGCAGAGGTGCATTTGTCGGATTTGGATACACTCCCAAAACTTTCATTCGTGAATTATTCCCGTATTCATCAAATTGTGGTGTGTCGTGTTCCTGAATGTTAATTGCTTGCCAATCAGAATAACTTATCGCCCCATCAAAATCGACCTGTTTTAAACGGTAATATGATACACCTGAATAGGGTTTTTTATCGGTATATTTATATGTGATTTCACGATTTGAAAAACCGGCTCCGGCTTCTCTATGAATGGTTTCAATGTTTTCAAAGTTAAGTGTGCGTTCAATTTCAAAATATTCATTATTGAATTCATTGGACGTTACCCAAAGGATATCAACGATTGATTCATTTGCCTCAGCTGTGAATTTTAACAGTTCTACAGGTAGTTCCCAGTCATCTTTTACCAATACCCACGGAGAAAAACCACCTATATTGCTGACAGTAACTGTGTTATTTGTACTATTGTGATTGGAGTTTGTCGGAGATTCGTCCCATGCAGACCCGTTCCACCGCTGAGCAGTCATGGCATAACTATCCCAAGCATCGTCAATATAAGTAAATTGAACATTTACATTATTAACTGTGCCATTTGCATCAATTTGCCAATAACGGTTAACAAGTTGCCCATGCACATCTGAAGTAATTTCCGGTGCTGTCAAAAAATTAACCGTGGATGGGAGAGGTGTGTTGTCTGACCCGGTTGGATAAGTTGCAATTTGCACGTCACCAAGGTCGTCAACTCCGCTGTTATTGTTAGTAATAATCATCGCAAGGCTTTCGCCGGATGTGTTGGCAAATGGGAAATATTTTGAGTTTGCTGTTCCGAAATTTCGCTTAAAGATACTTTGATTATCATCTGTTTCACTGATAAGATAACCGTAATATGGATCTCCATCCATGAATGAATTAATGGAGTTTGTGCCTCCGCTGAGGTAAAGCGTGTTTTGACTCAAATCAAAACCGCCATTAATAAGGTCAATTCTTGTGTCAACTTCACAATCGGATTGTAGAATAAGATTTCCTGTCGTTTTATTTAAATCCAACTGATAAAAGCTTGATGTAGAGCTTGGGTCGATATAAATGTATTGGTCAGATATGGATCCAGTGAAACTTACTTTCTGTGTTGCTGTTACAAAATCGCCTGTCCCTTCAACTATCCAGTTTCCTTCAATGTCAATATTTTTTCCTTCTGTTCCAAAATCAAAAGAAGCCCCATTTTCAATGGTTAGATTTCCTTTAATGTCCAGCGCAGAATAGGGTGTATGTCCTCCGATTTCATTTACAGAGCGTGTGCCTGACATAATATTCAAATCGCCAAAACCAGAAGATGGATTAAAATTAATTCTATGATTTCCGTACATATTAAATGTGGAGGAAGCAATATCGCAAATTTCAGCTTCTTCACCGATTGGTGTGTTTTCACGAAAATCTCCGTACAGATTTACTGTTCCATAGTGTGTGAAATCATGATATATGTACAAATGACCTCCGATTGTGAGGGTGTAATTCGCATTTGTGCATGTAAACTCATTTGATGATTGTACAATTAAGTCTCCTGAAATGTATAAATCGCTAAGTTGTTCTGTTGCGGCTGAAAGATAAACCTGCATATCACAATTAATTTCATCTACATCGCCTTGGGCATAAAGTCTGGAAGCGTAAGAACGAACTTCTGAAAATCCGTCAATAATTGCTCTGTCCGTTGTGATTTGGCCTCTGACAATTAAATCGCTGTGAAAATCAGCAACGTCGCCACTGGTGGATACTGAGTTTCCAACATTGAAAATTGCTCCTTCTTCGATTGTGGTGCTTCCATAAATATTTATTTTTTTTCCGTAAGTTGCATCGCCTGTAGAGAATGTCCCACTTTTAAGTTTAAAGTCGCCATCTGCACGCATGTGGGTATCTACAACTTTTACTTCAGCGGCAGTAGCACATTCTACAATAACATGGTTGAAACGTCTGTAATTGATATCTTCAGAATCTGCATTGCAATCCGAGTTGCTACATCCAGAGTTAATGGTTTGATTTGAATTTCCTGCAAAAATTACCGTTCCGCTTCCTTTATCAAATCGGTAATTGTTTACGAAATCACCATTCACAGTAAGTGTGTTTGCTCCAATATTGAATGTCCCCATACTGCTTGTACCTTTGAATGTGATTAAATCACCGTCCACAATAAAGTCGGATGTTAGGCTGGTTTCATTATTAAAAATTCGCAAATCTGCAGTTAGGTTTCCGTTTCCGGATAAATTCACTGTGTTATTTATGTCAATTTCCTGTATTCCGTTAAATGTGTCATCTGAGCTTATGTTTCCATTGATAATGATGCTTTCATTTTCGGCAGCTGCACTATAAATATCCAAGTACTTTCCTGTGCTGATGTGTAAACTTGCATCAGACTGAACTTCAAATGATCCGTTAATGTCAACATCTCCGTTTGTGTTGGTAGGATTTATCGTAACAGATGCTCCATTTAAAATGTTGAAATCGTTTAAAGAGTTATCGCTGCTGCCGGTATAAATTTTTCCATTTCCTGCCATTTGTAAAGCACCTGATGCAGCTGTAAACTGATAATTGTTTGTGAAATCACCGTAAATTGTTAGTGTTTCATTCGAATTTATTGTTAGGGCACCTTGTGTACTTGCTGTCCCTCCATTGTAAATTTCAAGATCACCATAAATGGTCATATTCGTTTCCAATGTGACAACATCGTTATATATTCTTATGTCTGCATAAACATTTGTTCCGCTGAAGTTACAGGCATTATTCAAATCAATTTCTTTTACATTATCATAATTTGATGTGGATGTTAAATTTCCATAAAAATAAACTGACTCCGTTTCGCTATCACTAGCATAAATATCAAGATATTTTCCTGAGGCAATTTCTAAGCTAGAGTTACTAAGCAAATGGAAGGATCCCATGAAGTTGAAATTTGTAACATTTTGTGGGTTAAACAAGTAAGAGGATTCAGCTTGAAACTCTACATCGCATAAATCCATTTGAGAGCTTGTTGTTCCTCCAATAATATTATCGGAGCCATAGAAATTGATAACACTAGATCCTTGTGGGGTAAATGTTCCTCCATTGTTTAGGAGGTCTCCATAAAGTGATAAATTGTAACCTGCAGGATCAAATGTTCCGGATTCCAGAGTTAATTTGTTGTTAATCTGGCAATTGGTGGTGGCTAAAGCTGTACTTGCAGACGGTCTGTTAATCGTAAGATTATAAATTGCATGTCCGCCGAAATCAAGCAAGCCTGTATAGTTATTTGTACCAGAAGATTGTTCATCCAAAATCACAAAATCGGCATTTTCAATTGTTACACTAGCAGATGCATTCCAATCAAGCATTTGAGCAGTGGCTCCATCGTCTTGTCCACAGAGGTAAACCGAACCACCGGAGATATCTATTGTAGCTGCAGCATATACATCAAATCCTAAGGTGTTTGCTGAACCGTCGCCATAGTATTTTATCCACAGTTCGCCGCCTTCCATCAGTAAGCTGCCGTCCTTTACAACTAAGTTATCCATAACAAAAACCTTGGCATTCGGATTGATTTTTAATGTTCCTCTGTCAATGGAAATGTCATTATATTGATTAATTGTTTCTGCTGGAACTGTTGTAAACAAGCTGCTACCTATGTTTAGTATGCCGTTTTCATGTACTTCAACTTTTCCACCGCTATTTATTTCAAATTTATTTGAGTTTGATCCGCATTCATGATTTAGTGTGCCAAAAACATCAAGATTTCCATTCACATATACAGTGGATGAGCCACCAGTAAGTGTTACAGAAGCATTTGCTTCGATATTTAAGGATTTGCATTTTCTTGTAGCGCCTGAATTATTGATGCCTAAATCATATTGAGTTATCGGATACCGGTTTGATGCTGAACTTACATCAGGAATGATGACATCGTCATTTATTGTCGGGATTTGGTTGGGAGACCAATTGCTTGTTTCGTTCCATTCATTGCTTTCGGCTCCTGTCCAAATGATATCTTGCGGTACAGCGGTTGTGGTGAAGTTTACAGCGGTTGTGTAGCCAGAAGTGCTACCGACACCACAAGATGTTTCAGTGCGTACTGTCCAATAATAAATTGTGCCTGGCGTTAAGCCATATAAATTGACGTTCAAGTTTTCTGTACTTCCACGTTGAAAGTAATTATTTTCATAATCAACAGTTGAGTTTGTGTTTATTGCCCAATAATATGTGATGTTAGGCGATCCTAAAATTGTATTAGCTAACCATGCTAAATTCACCGTAGTGTTTGCAATATTATTTTCTGTAAGGTTTTGCGGTGAACCGGGTGTGATACATCCTGTTGTGAAAAGCTCAGCTGTTGCATAATCTGATTGCGAGTTATCACAGGAAGTTGATGCCATTACTGTCCATTTATAATCTGTATCGGAGTTTAAACCTACTGTAGTTATTGCATTGGTGGTGCTTGTTTGTCCACGTTCGAGATAATTGGCATCATAACTCACATTATCTCCTGCATATCCAACTGCCCAATAATAAGAAACTGTTGCTGAGCCCGAAGGCGTGCCGGCACTCCATGAGAAATCTGCACTTTCACTGTCAACATTTGTTGTGCTTAAATTTGTTGGTATTCCCGGTGTTTCACATGCAGGAATTATTGTAATGCCATAATCTTCAGCTTCACCGAAAGAATACTCTGATGATGCATCGATATTAATGTCTGACCAAACTGCTCGAATCCGCATTTTTGTGTCTCCACTTAAGGCGGTTTCTGGAACTGTGAATGTAATTCCTGCTGTTACATTAGCATCTACGGCAGTGATTTCCTCCAACTTTTCATCGGATTGAAATTGTCCATCATGATCGTAATCAATCCAAGCGGCTAAGGTTTCGTCACTATAATCTCCATTTGTGATACTTAAAGTATAGGTTTGTGCTTGTGTTAATTCTGCACTATGTGTTGGTGAATAATCTGTGTAAGATGGTCCGTTAGTTGCCCCAGTATTTAGGTTGGAAATATCGTTTGTGCTATTTCCATCTAATTGAACTCCATCAATGAAATCACCATAGCTTGTTCCATAAACATAAAGAGAATTACATGCATCAATGGCAGCTTGAGTCCCGTTTCTGATATCGTCGAGTAAAGCATATAGTGCATCTCCGGGACAAGATGTTCCGCCAATATTAACATCCTTGTGTCCTAAGATTCTAGGAACAGAAGCTGTTCCGCCACTTTGCAGGGTGATATTTGCAGATGATAGGGGGTCAAATCCACGTGCATTAAACCACCACCCGAGTAATTGATAAACAGCCTCTAATTGGGTTGTTGTAGGATTAGTAACATCTGAGTTTCCAAGGAAATTTACGCCGATAGATTCACTGTTTGATGCGCCTGCATGTGCTCCTCTGACATCTTGATTTTCAGGGTCGGAATTCATTCTTCCGATATATAAATTTCCGTCTTTATCTGATAAATAATTGTATGCAATATCAGACCAGCCATTTGAATTCACATGATAATTCCAGTATGCTCTGACAATAGCTGCTCCATCAGTGTATGTGTCGGGACTTGCTCCGTGATGTATTACGACATGATGTGGATTTATGATTGTCGGTGTATAAGCAGGTTGTGTATAGTAGGGGTCAAGCCAGGTAGATCGTGGAATCACTAAGGGGTACGCAGGACAGGTGCCGGATTTTGTGTAATTTTTTAGATTTTTAGGTTTGGATTTTGGATTGAAATCGATATCAATAACATGTAGTTTCAGACTATCCAAGCTAATCCCTTGTGGTAATTCTGCTCGAATTTCGATTGAATTTGTTGTTTCCTGCCCAGGAGTAAAAAGTAAATCAGTCCAATATAAATTATCGCGAGCAATTGTCTCTGGAGAAAAATCGGGCTTGGTTTTAATCCATTGTCCGTTATTTACTCGATATTCAATAAGAATTTTCGAATAATTTATGAGTTCAGATGTTGCTATACCAATTCCAAAACAGGAAAATTTATGTTCGGTATTTCCCTGTATTGTTTGGGTGTTTTGTGAGTTGTCAAATCCCCAAACGTATCGGCTTGCGCGATCAGGTTGACGATTGGTTTCATTAGTAATGGTATTTGGGGCAGGTTTAAAATGTGATTGGGCTACACTTACAAATGCAGTAGAGACTGTAATTGCAAGGTAAATTAGTAAATAATAAAAACGCATAACTACTCTTTGTTATTTTGAAATGTAAAGGTAACAAATTATCATTTACATATTGAAATGTTTTTATATTAAAAAAGCCACTCACCGGAAGGCGAATGGCTTTTTTAAATTATGATTGTTTTTTTGTTATTTCTCTCTTACTAGATGGAACGGACCAGTTAAATCGTATTCAACAGCATCCATACCAATGGCTTTGATAATGTAATAATAGACACCAGGCGCAGCATCTCCGCCACCGGCAAGTTTTCCATTC